>CAYMBT010000165.1:0-6453 GCA_964388755.1 uncultured Pseudobdellovibrionaceae bacterium
AGGTAGTGGGTCTGCATACGAACATTAAAAACATCAGGGGCCGCTTTTGATAAAGTCACTTTGACATTTTCTTTTTGGGTCAAATGCTTCGCTAAAGTCTTCTCCATCTTCTCGATTTCAGAACGGATAGAATCTGTGATCTCAAAATCAAGGCTACTAATATCTATTGTCATCTTTTCTCCCTCAAAAAAAACTGAGCGCCGTTTCTTTACAATCTTGCAACAACTCTTCAATATTTTGTAGACACCAAAAAATATTTTAGACTGAATACTTGCAAATGACTATTCATTGGCTGTTTTATCAAAATGACTCAGCTGGACACTTTGAATAAACAAATCAAAAGCCAAATCCCAAGAAAAAAGTCCACAAACTTGGCCCATATCATCGATAACAATAGCATGATGCTGATCTTTTTTAAGCATATTTTGAATGGCATTTTGCAACGAATCTGTTTTTAGCAAAGTCAGTGGATCAAGACTCATCGCTTCCTTAACAGGCATACTTTGTCCACCATTAAAGCCCGAGATTTGGATGATATCACGATCAGAAACTATCCCGATCAAACGCCCATTTTTTTGTACAGGTAGGCGTTTAAGTTGAGTTTCTTTCATAATTCGCCAAGCTTTCCAAACGGGATCAAAGAGATCCAGACTTTGGCTAAGCGGCTTCATAAAATGCAGAATGGGTCGATCATAGGGCATAGGGGCCCTCCTCTAACAACAAAGAGTGTGCAAGAGCTATTCCATGTAAAAGGGCTTAAAAGAATGGGAGTTTGTGGCATATTGTCACACTGTGCGAGCCAAATTCTCCCGCAAAAAAAATCAAAAAAGTGAAGGATTTTTATTAAGATAGCCTAGTGACAAGTCAAAAAATCTCATTCAGACTTATGAACAAGTATGATTTAAAAAATACTGATGGATTGAAGTGACTTAAATTCATTTCAATAGGATAGGCATAAAAATCTTCGGAGGACTTTTCGTGAAAAAAATTATTCTTACCTTGTTTTGTATTTATTTGAGCGGTTGTGCAGGGTCAAAAACCCAAGTCGAGAACTCTGATCCCTCATGGGCTGGAAAGATGCAGAAAACGGCCATTAGTTTTAAAAATCTTTTACCCTACCTTTATGATCAAAAAAAATTCTCTGATAAAAAAAATAAAACCATCATCAGCCAAAATATCGCTGAATATAAAAAATCAATTCATGCCATTGATCAAAAATCAGCGACTGTTTTATTAGGGGATGACCCCTACGTTTTACAGAGTCTCAATAGTTTAACCGAACTCACAGACCGAGCCTCAGAATCCTTTGCTCGTGGCGACACTAAAAACTCAAATATTCTACTGAAAGCCACCGCCAATACCTGCTTTAAATGCCACACCCGCCAAGATATGGGGCCGCAAACTGTCTACTGGAAAAATTTTAACGTTAACAACCTTGAAACAAGCCCCATTGATAAAGCCCATCTTCTTGTGTCTATGAGACAGTATGAAGAGGCCAAGCTGAATCTGATGAACTATCTTAACGAAAGCGAAAGAGAACAACTTTTTGATGTCAGCTACGAAAATGCTCTTCATTATTACCTGATGATATCATTGCGCGGACAAAATACCTTTAAATCATCACTTAATTTTATTCAGGCAAAGATTGCCATTGCTAAATCCCCCACCGAAATTCATTACTCTCTTCGCCATTGGGCCGAGGACCTTAAGTATTGGGATAAAAATCAAAAGCTTTTAAAACCCACTTATGAATCTGCAGAGAATGTCATAAAAAGAAACAAAAAAAGATATAGCGAAAAGAATCTTGTTAATAACCTTATCTCAAGCTCTCTTTTACACCAGTATCTGATCACCGAAAAAAATAAAGTCAAACAAGCCAAAGCCTATTATTTGCTGGGACATATTTATGACGAACTCATTGTCGAAGGATTTTGGGATTTACCAGAAATTTATTATGAAATGTGCATACGTTATGCGCCCAATTCTAAACTGGCACAAAATTGTTTCAGACGTTTTAAAAATAATATTAATCTTGGATACTCGGGCAGTCGCGGGACAATGATCCCTCAACAAGAGTATGATCGTATAGAGTCTTTAAGAAAAATCTCGGGACTTAAATAAAAAAGCTAAAGTTTTTTTATTTTTGGAAGAGTCATTTTAAAACAACTGGAGTCTTGTTCTGTGTCAAAGACAAGACTCCCACCATGATCCTTAACAAAAGATAGACAAAGACTAAGACCAAGGCCAGTCCCCTGCCCCACATCCTTAGTCGTAAAAAATGGATCAAATATTTTCGTTAAAATTTCTTTGGCCACACCAGGTCCTGAGTCTTTAAAAAGAAAGGTCCAATCCTCTTCACCCTCAATGGCTTCGATAGAAACCCAGGGCTCATGACCGCTTTTCACCGCATCAAAGGCGTTATTAAACAGATTAACAACGACTTGCCCCAGTTCAGTCTCTCGCCCGTGGATAAAGATATCTTGGTCAAGACCTTTACAAATCATACGAATTCCGTATTTTTGACATCTCTCAAAAGACATCTCTAAAATGTCGCCAAAAAGTTGCGAGAGATTGAAATTTTGTTTCTCATCTTTACGGCCGTCCCGTGAATAACTTTTTAAACCACGGATAATTCGAGTCATACGATCTACACTTTGAATCATTTTTTCGACCGAGAGCCTGGCAAATTCAGCTTGAAACTCTTCACCCTGCTTGAGCATTGATTCTAGCATCTCTAAACGGCCACGGATGGCTCCCATTGGATTACCCAACTCATGGGCAATGCCTGCTGCTAAAACACCAATGCTGGCCATTTTTTCGGCTTCAATCAATCGTTTTTTTTCGATTTCAAGTTCCAGTTCTGTTTTCTTTTTTTCGGTAATGTCGTAACGAATGGCGACGTATTGATAGATCTTAAGATCCGAATTTTTAAAAGGAATGATCGTCGTGTCGACCCAGTACAGTCGTCCCGATTTTGCCCGATTACAAATTTCACCACGCCAAACAGATCCAGCTTTGATGGTTTGCCAAAAGTTTTTAAAAAAACTGGCATCATGATAACCGGAATTAATCAAACTATGGGTCTGACCAATCAGTTCGTCTTCGCTGTATTCAGAGAGCTCACAGAATTTAGGATTAGCATAGGTGATGAAACCCTTTTCATCAGTAAAAGCAACAATGGCTGATAGATCAAGAGCACGGATTTGATCTTGCAGTCGCTTACTCAGGCTATCGGTGTAAGGGGATTGAACTTCCACGATCAATGGCTTTCGGTTTCAGTCAGATTTTCATCCTTTTCTCGACGATAAAGAGTTCGTCGATTGATCCCTAAAATCTGGGCCGCCTTTTCTTTACGGCCACCTGTTTTTGTGAGGACAAGATCTATGTAGCGATTATTGAGTTCCTCTAAGGTGGGCCAACGAGAGGTGGCATTTTGAAAGAAATCATCTGAACCCAATTGATCTTGCTGGGAAGAAAGCTGGGTTGTTTGTATCATCTCTCCATTGGTGAGCACGCAAAGTCTTTCGATCACATTTTCAAGTTCACGAACATTGCCATTCCACGGGTAACCCATCAGTTCTTCAAGAGCTTGGTTTGAAAAGGCTCTGACTTTAGAGTTGTTCAGAGTGGCATACTTTTCGAGAAAAAACTGAGCCAGTAACGGAATATCTTCTCGGCGCTGACTTAATGCTGGCAGCTGAATCGGTAGAACGCTAAGGCGGTAATAAAGATCTTCTCGAAAAAGGTTTTCTTTTGTGGCTTTAAAAAGATTTTTATGGGTCGCAGTAATCACCCTGACATCAATATTTTTTTCGCGATTAGCCCCCACTGGCTTAATAGTCTTCTCTTGTAGAACACGTAAAAGTTTGGCTTGAAGATTAATATCAAGGTCACCAATTTCATCTAAAAATAAAGTACCACCTTGAGCTTCTTCAAAAAGGCCTTTCTTATCAAAAAGAGCGCCGGTAAATGATCCCTTCATATGACCAAAAAGTTCTGATTCAAGCAGGTTTTCTGGAATGGCCGTGCAATTGATGGCAATAAATGCCTTATCTTTTCTTGAGCTTTTTTCGTGAATCGCTCGTGCCACTAATTCTTTACCCGTTCCACTGTCACCAGTGATGAGAACTGTAGAGTGGGCAAGGGCAACGCGATCAATAAGGTCAAAGACTTCGCGCATGGGCTGGCTTTTACCGATCATTCGTCCGTAACGCCATTGGTTCTTAACCGATGTCTTAAGTTGAGTATTCTCTCGTTTGAGGTCTCTTAAGTTTTTGGCTTTTTGAATTGAAACTTCAAGTTCAGTCAGCTTAAAGGGTTTTGATAAATAGGCAAAGGCCCCAAGGCGAGTGGCTTCGATTGCTGAATCAATACTGGCAAAAGCCGTCATGATCAGTACAGGAATCTCGGGGGCAAACTTTTGCATGCGCTGGGTGAATTCGATGCCATCCATCTCTGGCATATTTTGATCAGTGATAATAAGATCGATCGTTGACAGATCTTCGGTCTGAATTTTTTTAAAAGCTTCTGAAGCCAGACTAAAGGATTCGAAGTTTAATTTTTTAGACTGAAGATAGTCTTCAACCATCTCGCGCATAGCAACATCATCATCGATCACGATAATTTTTCTGGATTGCAAAATAACCTCACTTTAGTTCCCTAGGGGTCTATTTTTTCCCATGAAATCCATAGGTGCACAAGGGCATTTTAACCAGGCCTCAAGGAAAGTTTACATTTCTTTGAATTGTAGGTTTTAGGGTTTTGTCCTCAAGGGCTTGTTTTTCTTAATATTTTCCATTAATCACTGATTATTACAAATCTCAAGGAGTCCTTATGACTAAACCTCTATCCACCCTATTTTCTGTTGTACTCATCTCTTCTTTATCAGCCCAGGGCGAAATCAAAGAATTCTCTGCCGCCCAGGTAAAGAAAGTCTATGTTGAAAACCAAGCCGGTCAAATTAGTATTGCTGACACCGAAAGTGAAAAAGCTTCTGTTTCTTTTGATAGCCGAAACACAGAGACCATTTGCGATATCTCCATAGAGATGGTCAATGACACTCTAGAAACAAAAGTGACCACCAAAAAAGAAAAAAGAAGTTTTTGGAAATTTTTTAGCTCATCCAATTGTGCGGCTGATATCCAAATCCTTGTTCCCAAATTAGTTTCAGTGGATGTTGTTAACGGATCAGGCGATGTGGATATCCAAGGTGTGCAAGGAAGAATTAATTTTAAAATTGGTAGCGGTAATCTTAACGTCAATTCTAAAGTCGAAAAACTTGTGGGTAAGTCAGGCTCTGGAAACGTTGATGTTCTGGGCTTAAAAGGTGATGTTGATGTTAAAGTGGGAAGCGGAAATATCTCTCTCATTTATCCTGATGCCGTAGAAAAAGGCGAAGTCATGCTCAAAGCTGGCAGTGGAAACATTCAGTTAGCTTTGCCTTCGACCATGAAAATCATGACTCACTTTAAAGCCGGCAGTGGCCAGGTGAGCAATGAATTTACTGATTCCGAAAATTCTAAATTTTCAGTTTCAGCGGCAGTCGGCAGTGGTTCGATGCGAGTTAAAAAACTTTAATTTCTATAAAAGCATCCTGAAGTCCCAGATAGGGTGTCCAGCGTTCATCGTCGTCACGAATGCGTGAACGCAAATCAAACTGTGGCGTCCACGGCAAAGGAACAGGTTTCTTTTTAAGGGGCATATTGGCCTCTGTGGGTGTCCGACTTCCTTTTTTATGATTACACTTGTGACAAGCTGTGACCAAATTCTTCCAGCTCTTGGGCCCTCCACGAGAAACCGGCATCACATGATCGAGAGTCAGGTCTTTGGCATGAAAGTGTTTTCCGCAATACTGACATTCGTGATTATCGCGATAAAAAATATTGTCTCTTGATAATCGCACACGGCGATAGGTTCTGGGTTTGATGTAAGATCTTAATCGTAAAACAGCAGGAACAGCAAAATGATGTCGAACTGAACGAATTAATATCTCATGGGATTCTAGGATATCCACCTTCTCTTGAAACCAAAGGATCATGGCTCTTTGCCATGTTACAACTTGTAATGGCTCATAGGTGGCGTTGAGAAGCAATACTCGGGGTAAGTTTAGATGGCTAGGAATCCACCTCCCTGTTATTGACGCGAAATCTTTTATTTCGCTCTCTTTTAGGATGAACCAACTCGACTTATGTTCACAAGTCTAGTTTTTAAAAAAATCACCCTGACCTCTTATTTTAGAGAGTTTCATGAAAAAGGCAATGGGAGCCATTGACAAAGCATTGGTTTAATCCTGCTTTTGTCTTCTTTTGATACAAAGACCTATTTTATTTACGTGTTGTGTTCTTCATTTATCTTTTTTAGGCGACAAGCCTTTGCCCGTCAGAAATCTTTTTTGAGCAAAAGCCTTTACCTGTAGTGAACTTTTATTTGTCTTTTTTGGGTAACAGACCTTTA
>CAYMBT010000166.1:0-3795 GCA_964388755.1 uncultured Pseudobdellovibrionaceae bacterium
GCGACCCTCTCGAGCTGAAATTTTTTGGCCCGCAAACATCTTAAGGACTTTTGCTGATAAATTTCTAAGCTCAAACTTAAGTTCACCACCATCAGCCATCAGTATCCACATCTCAGGCTTTGGTTGGCCTTCGGCGGCCTGACCACCCACAGACTGCTTAACGTCCATTGAACCAATCTGAACCCAAATTGTAGTGAGGAGCAAAAAACAGATACAAACTGAAAGCAGTGATATAAAGGCCACCAGATCCAGTTCGACGTTCACATTTTTTTTAGCTTTTTTGGTTTGCAACACTTTAAGTCCTTAAGAATCGGTATTTTTGGCTTGAGCCGTTTGACGATTCTCTAATGGGTTAAACGAATAACTAAGCCAATTAAATGCCTTGAGTGATGCTTGATTAAGATCATCAGTCAGCATTTGCGATCGATTGGCTAAAATGGAGTAAATAAGAAGAGTGGGAATGGCGACAATCAAACCAAAAGCTGTGGTGTTCATTGCTTCGGCAATACCACTGGATAAAAGAGTCGCTTTTTCCATGGGGCTTGCAGAGCTCACCGCCGTAAAAGATTTAATCATCCCAGTGATTGTTCCAAGAAGACCCGCCAGAGTTGCCACGTTGGCAATCATGGCTAAAAAGCCAGTGCGCTTTTCAATTTGCTCGGTCTCTTCTAAGATCACTTCTTCCATAGAGCCTTGAATCTCGTCTTTACCACCCATGTTTAAAGCCACTTTTGTGCCGGCGGCCACTGTGCGGTGAATGGGAAGGTTTTGATCTTGGCCTGCGGCAGTCAAGACTGTTTGTAAGTCACCCTGACGAATGGACTTCTCAAAATTAAGAACATTCTTTTTTTGAACGGGCTTTCTTTTAACATAAAGAGCGACAACTCGCTCGGCGATAATGGCTAAAGCTGCGATCTGCAGTCCTAAAATAAACCACATCCAAATTCCACCACTACTAAATGCCTCTGAAAGTGTTTGAATAAAGCTCACAAAAATCCCCCTTAAAATTGACTGTGTGAATAATTTTATTCTCACGTCATTATGATTGACCTAAAAATCGTCCCATCCCACTTTCGGCCAGTCAAACAAAAGCTGAACATTATAAAAATTAAATTCTAACTGATGCCCATTTATTCACCTACACAGTTTATCTCAAATTTAAATTTATTGAATTTTCAGAGGGGAAATCCATGGGAGTGAGTGTGCAAACACTTCAACTTACAATTTCTTATTTTGCAAAAGTGACAGGCTCTTAAATAAATTACCGTTAATTTTAGATTCTTACATTTTGTCTGTCATACAAAAATTACGATTAAAACCTGTATTTGGTTATTAAAATAGAATTATTATTTTTTGAATTATGAATAAGAGTATCCATATTTGAATCGCTCGAAAGAGTGATCATAAAGTCATCATTGATTATGAACAAAACCCCATAAAAAGTCTGCTACTAAAAAACACCCGAGACTAGTAACGCCATCGGTTTGAAAGTTTAACCAGACTCAACATGACAGGAACCTCTATCAGGACTCCAACCACAGTCACAAGAGCGGCACCCGAATTCAGTCCAAACAAAGAAATGGCCACGGCCACCGCTAATTCAAAAAAGTTACTGGCTCCAATCATAGATCCCGGAGACACAATACAGTGAGGTAGATCAACTTTTTTGCCAATAAACCAGGTGGTAAAAAATATAAAATAAGTTTGAATGGTTAAGGGTATTGCAATTAAAAAAATATGAAAGGGGCTGGCCATGATCTTTTCCCCTTGAAAGGCAAAAAGCAAAATTAAAGTTGTCAGTAATGCAGCTATAGAAAGGGGCTTAAGTTTCGCCATAAAAACAGCCTTAAACCAATCTTCGCCGAAAGCCTTTATAAGGACTCGGTTAGCTATAAAGCCTGACAGAAGAGGAATCACAACAAATATAATAACTGACGATATAAGGGCATCATAGGGAATAGAGATATGACTGACACCCAAAAGAAATTTGACGATTGGGATAAAGGCCACAAGTAAAACCAAATCATTAATAGCCACTTGAACAAGGGTGTATTCTGGATCACCTTTCGTCAAATAGGACCAAACAAAGACCATGGCCGTACAAGGAGCAGCCCCTAAAAGAATAGCACCAGCTATGTATTCTTGGGCGATTTCTGGGCTAAGATAAGCTGAATAAAGTTGATCAAAAAAAATCCAAGCAAAAAATGCCATGGTGAATGGCTTTATCAGCCAATTGACAGCAAGTGTGAGAGCTAATCCCTTAGGGTTACGCCCAACATCTTTGATCGAGCTAAAATCAATTTGAACCATCATTGGAAAAATCATCAGCCAAACCAATACCGCCACTGGGATATTGACCGTGGCAACATTCATTTCACTCAATACTGTGATCGAGTCTCCTAAGACTTTACCCAGTAAAATCCCACACACAATACAAAGTCCCACCCAAAGAGTGAGATAGCGTTCAAAAAAACCCATTTTATCAGTATCATTGCTCATTTTTGCTCCAAATAATTATTAATTTGACTGACCATTTGTTTAATCTCATCTCTCACCCGTCGATAGACTTTTAAAATCTCTTCTTCGTCAGTCATATCTTGAGTGATCCGAGGTGGGTCATCAAAACCCACATGAACGATTTTTCCACCTGGAAAGTAAGGACAATTCTCAAAGGCATCAGAGCATACGGTCATTACAAAATCCATTTCAGTTTTAGGCAGTTCATCGGTGGTTTTAGAATATTGTTTTGAAATATTAATTCCAACCTCTCCCATCACCTTAATAGCCCGAGGGTTCATGCCATGCTTTTTTGTGCCTGCCGAATAAAAGTTATACTTCTCACTTTGAAGGGCTTTTGCAAAGCCCTCAGCCATTTGTGATCGACAAGAGTTTCCGGTACAAAGAAATAATACGTTTTTCATGGCTGTCCTTTTTTTTGGATCAAGAAGCTATCAAGAATCGGACAAGCACTCAGCGGAATCGAGGCGTCCTCACAACAATCAGCGAGTGCTAAAAGTGATTTTTTCATTTTCTTAAGATCATTAATTTTTTTATCGATTTCATTGATTTTACGAGCAGCTTGATCAAGAACATCGCTACATTGAGCTTGATCTTTAATCCTTAAATCCAAAAGTTGTTTGACTTCTTTAAGGGTAAAACCCAACTCTTGAGCCCTTTTTACAAATTGTACTCGGGCAATGTCATCAACGGGATAATAACGAAAACTCCCCTTTTTAGCAGGCTGCTTAAGTAGACCTCGCCTCTCGTAAAAACGTATGGTCTCGACACCCACGTTGGATTGATCTGCGAGTTTTCCGATGGTTAGTTTTTCAGTCATAAGACATCTTAAACCCCGTACTATGGTACGGAGTCAAGACAACAATATTGGGTTTGATTTAAGGATCGCTTATTTTTACTTCATCAGAAGTAATCGAGAATCCTCTAGGCCTTCGACCTCATGGATTTCGTTAGCTGGGATTTTAATGTAGTCACCTGTTTCAAGAATAATGACTTGAGTGCCAATCGTATATTGGGCTTTACCGGACTGAACCAAAAGAAAGGCCGGCGTAGGGGTTGTATGTTTATCAAGCTTTTGGACCTTGAGAGAGCCCAATGCCGATCACTTTAAATTTTTCTGAAAAAAGCGGGGTTATGGTTTTAGCTTTTTTACTCATCTCTATACTTTTCTCGATCGAATTTTTCATAGTGACTTTATCCCCGGCTAAAACGCTTCCTATAAAACTCAATAAAATCAATGGCATTTTGCTTATTAGCGTGCATTTGGTAAATACGAGA
>CAYMBT010000166.1:3805-4705 GCA_964388755.1 uncultured Pseudobdellovibrionaceae bacterium
AGTCACAGTTTTTTAAAAATGACTTCATTGTGATTTAAAAAGATAAAAAAGGCTGACGTCTTTAGTGCTGACATTGTTCAGGACGACAATGAATTGAACTGCTTTCACAAGCCTAAGACTATTATTGGGTTTGAGACTTAAGAAATAGAAGCATTTCACTTTCGCTGGTTTTAGGCCATAAAATATGGTTGAAAGAGGCTTTGTTAAGACTACAGAGGTTGGAAGGGGTACAGCTATTGGTAGGATTTCCTTTATCGTCAATCAGAGAGTGAAAATAATTAGAATTCGCCAGTGTTTGTCTTTGCTGATCTTTCCAGGTTTTGAGATTGATCACATCAGCATAACTTCCTTCAAGCCAAAGCTTATCCTCTTGGGCTTTGTCACAAGACACCACATCACATGATCTTGAAATCGTGAGAATAGAAAACTCAGTTGTAAAATCAAATTCACAATCGCAGGGCCTATCGTTTTCAAATCTTCGGCTAAAAGGAGATGATGACGAAAAAGTCACCGCAGACTTTACAGTGTATCCATAAACTGATGGAACCTTGTGACGAAAGAATCCATACAATTGTGATAACATCCCACCTTCGGACCAACCCACAAGGTGAATATTATTTGAACTTATATTGTGATCTTGAGCGACTTCATTAATAAGCTGATCAAGATCAATGATATCTTGGTTAGCTAAACTCCAGGTATAGGTATCAAAGTGAGCTCCATCTTTAAGACGGCCAATATTCATTTTCAAGTTTCTCGATTGCAAACCCACAAGGTGATAGCCTGGGGTACCATTTATCAGTTCGAAGGATTCAGCCTTCAGACGAAGCTCTGTTGAGTTGTATAAGTTAACAACTGACCCACTACCACCATGCAAAAAAATCACAAGCGGTCTTGCTG
>CAYMBT010000166.1:4715-6434 GCA_964388755.1 uncultured Pseudobdellovibrionaceae bacterium
TGCAGTTGTTAAAGTATTATTATAGTCACAGTAATATCTGGTTGTACCCGCACTATTGACAAAAGATTTTAACTCATCCCCCTTACAATTAGGCACAACTGAAGATTCAGTGACAACCATGTTCTCTACTTGACAGGGGTTATCCTGAGAGCAAACTGGGGGTGGCGGTGCGCAGTCATTCAAGCAAAGTTTGGTCGACTCTAGGGTCAATGGCGCTTGTGGAAGAGGCGTTGACTGGTTTGTGCTTTTTAAATCAGAGCAGGCCGAAAAGTTGATGGTTAAATAAATCAGAAAGCTTATGCTTTTTATTTTTTCTGAAATTTTCATATTGACCCCCGCTCGTAATGACATAACTCTTCAAGGGACAAAAAGTTGCGAAAATAATATGATCAATAATTGTGTCTCAATTTGAGAAACTTAAGTTCTGCTTTCTTTAAAAAAATATTGATTATTGAAATAGAACGAGAGGTTGAATCTGAAAACTAGAGCAAATAGACTAAACTAAGAGATGCAAAACTATTGTATCGGCTACGCTCTTCAAATTCTGGGGACTGCACCACAAAACTCCACAAAAAGCCAAATTGATCAAATTGAACACCAAGACTCAATTCTGTTTCATAGTTCACGGGATACTTTGTAACACTATGACTTGGTCTTAATGTGTTGCCATCAAGAAACAGATTTCGAGCCACAAGATTGCCTCGAAGGCCACCAAATACATAGACGCTGGTTTTATAAGTATTATCTCTGATACTCGGAGAAATAAAGCTATTACCGTTACTCGCAGAGGGCCTGGTTGAACCATAGGTTTTGGGCAAATTATAACCAACACGGACAAGACTACCGGCATGCCCCCCTACAAAAACATTTCCGAGGCCTAAACCATAAAAAGGAATCACATCCATATATTCTAATTTTAAAGTTTTTATTCTTTGTTGGTAATGCAACTGAACCACAGGCTCGTCATGAAGACTATTTTGCCAACCATTAGTTTCAGGCACATCAATAGTCCGGTGAAATGCATTCTGAACAGGCTCACCAAGAGCACTGGGTCCAACAGTTCCTAATTCAACCACAAAAAATTGTTCAGAATTGGGTCGTTTAAGGTTCATTGCAAAACCCAAATAAAGATACCCCACATAGGGTCTATCGTTTTGTATAAGCTCAGTTGACTTTGTATCGGTGGGCGTAAAAATTTGGTGTCCCAGGGAAATTCCATAATTCACTTTTGATGCTTTAATTTTTTTGTCTAAGTATTCTGACTGATCCACTAACTTTTTAGACCAATACGGAATCTGATTTTGCGCATAGACATATGAAAATTTAAGACCATTCGAATAACCTTGATCCGTACCGGGACCACCAATGTATCTTGAATCATTTTCCACATAAAAAGCCAGAGCTTCGCCTTGAGCGTCTTCTAAAATTTTTGGCTTTTCTATTTGATCTTGGGCATGTCCAAAATGAGACATTAAAATTGTAATCATCAAAGCAAGAATTATGTTTTTTCGCAGTAGCATCACAAGGGGGATTCTACTGAAGTTTTCTCTCTGAGTGTACTCAATCGGCCGAGGTTGTATTGAATACAAACAGTCATTTAACTCATTGATTTTAACTGTTTAGGAAATAAATTAATATTTTTGCAACTTTTTAATGACCGTTGAGTTTTCTTTTCAGAGTGCCTCTTTGAGAAGAAGGAGAAATGAACATGAAGAAGCT
>CAYMBT010000167.1:0-6433 GCA_964388755.1 uncultured Pseudobdellovibrionaceae bacterium
TTTAGAGAAAGTCTTAAGTAAGGATAAGCCTTATCATCTTTAAGCCTAATATTGTAACGGGGGCGATGTTTTTTGATCAGCGAGGCTTCTAAAAGAAAAGCCTCGGCCTCGGTCTGAGTGAGGATGTAATCAATGCTCTCGATATGTCTCACAAGAATTTGTGTTTTATGATCTTCGAGATTGGCGTTAAGGTAAGACCTTACCCGATTGCGAAGTTTTTTGGCCTTCCCGACATAAATGACTTTTTGCACATTATTCTTCATGATGTAAACACCCGAAGAATGGGGGAAATCAGCCACCTTAAGTCTTAGTTTTTCAATTCTTTCTTCAAATTGAGAGGCCATGGATTTTATATACTAATAGCGAATCGCCAGAAAAAACAGGCTTTACTTTATATCTTGGTCAAGTGCTCCATCAAGTGTGGTGAGCTGTAATATCTCTAATCGCTTCACTTGATCTCTCAGCCTGGCCGCTTCTTCGAACTCTAGGTTCTGTGCCGCTGATTTCATCAACTTCTTAAGTCTCTCGATCTCTTTAGCTAATTCACCAGGGCGTGTGATCATTTTTTCTAAATCTTTAGCCGCACCTGACTTTCTGGTCGAGTGTGACTCGTAGATTTCAACCAACCCATCAGATATTCTTTTAATAATGGTTTTGGGCGTAATGCCATGCTTGGTATTATAATCAATTTGTCGCTGACGACGTCGGGCGGTTTCATCCATGGCTTTTTTCATGGAGTCAGTCATACGATCGGCGTAAAGGATAACCCTTCCTTCAGAGTTTCTCGCCGCTCGTCCAATGGTTTGAATCAATGAGCGCTCTGATCTTAAAAAACCCTCTTTATCGGCATCGGTGATTGCCACAAGACTGACCTCTGGAATATCAAGACCCTCTCGTAAAAGGTTAATACCCACTAGCACATCAAAAAGTCCAAGTCTTAAATCTCTGATGATTTCACTTCTCTCCACCGTTTTAATGTCACTGTGTAAATACTTAACCTTGATACCAACACTGGTAAAAAAAGCAGTCAGATCTTCAGAGCTTTTTTTTGTCAAGGTTGTCACTAGCACTCTTTCTTTGAGTTTCTCTCTTTTTTTAATTTCACCCAACAGATCATCCACCTGGGTGAGAGCGGGTCTCACCTCTACTATAGGGTCAACAAGCCCTGTTGGGCGGATAATCTGCTCGATCACTTTACCTTCACTGCTTGTCGTTTCAAACACACCTGGGGTGGCAGAAACATAAATGACTTTGTTGGTGAATTTTTCGAATTCTTGAAAATTAAGCGGTCGATTGTCTAAAGCTGAAGGAAGTCGAAAGCCATGTTCAACCAGAGTTGTCTTTCGTGCACGATCGCCTCGATACATTCCACCAATCTGTGGAACAGTAACATGAGACTCATCAATGAAAGTCAGATAGTTGTCAGGAAAATATTCTAAAAGTGTGGGGGGTGGCTCGCCTTCACCACGACCGGTGAAATGGCGCGAATAATTTTCGATACCCTGGCAAAAACCAAGCTCTTCGATCATTTCAATATCGTAATAAGTTCTTTGCTCTAATCTTTTGGCTTCGTCATAGCGCATATTATGTTTTAAAAAATCAAGACGCTCTTGCAGTTCAGCTTGTATGGTTTTAATCGCTGCTTTTTGTCTTTCTTCAGTATTAACGTGGTGGCTTCCGGGATAGATCGCCACTTGATCCAGTTCATCAAACATTTCACCCGTCAGAGGGTCAAACCAACAGATTCTTTCGACAAAGTCGCCAAAAAATTCGACTCTCACCACTTTTGAATCTTCGTAGGGGGGAAAGATATCAACCACATCCCCACGCACGCGAAAAGTGCCGCGATGAAAATCATGGTCTCCGCGGGTGTACTGAATTCTCACCAGTTCCCTGAGCAGTTGATCACGTTTCATCTCTTTATTACTTACAATTTGAACAAGCATACCTTCATAAGCTTCGGGACTTCCTAAACCATAAATACACGAAACACTGCTCACAATAATCACATCACGACGATCAAGAAGTGAATGGGTGGCCGAATGTCTCATGCGATCAATCTGCTCGTTAACAGCCGAGTCTTTTTCGATGTAAGTGTCTGTTGATGGTATGTAGGCTTCGGGCTGGTAATAATCATAATAGCTCACAAAGTACTCGACTGCGTTTTCTGGAAAGAGTTCTTTAAACTCAACAAAAAGCTGTGCCGCTAGAGTCTTATTGGGTGCAAGGATCAAGGCCGGCAAATTGGTTTCGGCAATCACATGGGCCATGGTAAAAGTTTTACCACTTCCGGTGACCCCAAGAAGAGTTTGTTTAAGAGCACCTTCTTTTATGTTTTTAACGAGGGCTTCAATGGCCTTGGGTTGATCACCCGAAGGCTTAAAATCGCTTTTAATTTTAAAGGCTTTTTTTGATTCGGATCTTGATCCCATATCAACTCTTTAAAACCGTTTGAGCTCTCTCTAAAAGTGAAGACTTCTGAAGCAAAGGGACTAACATCTTAAGATCAGCCCCATGGGGTTGACCAATCACAGCCACTCGAATGGGCATAAATAAAAATTTACCACTGGCCTCTGATTTTTCTTTTACTGAGTTTTGAATTTGATCAAACTCAACACTGGTTAAAAAATCATTTTTGTTTTCTTGAATCAGTTCAAACCAAGTTTCGATCACTTTTTTTGATTTCTCCCAACCCATAACCTCTTTCCCCTCTTGGGTCAGAGTAAAATATTTTGAGTCTACGGGCTTAAACAGCTCGATAGCGTCGTTTAAGTTTTCCATTTTTGTTTTAAAGGTCATCAGTGATCGATCTATAAATTCTTTGTTATCTGGCAAATCAATTTTAGCTTCTTTAAAGATGGGTTGAAGCCGTCGCCAAAGGTCTTCATGGGGAAGACTTCTAAGATGAATACCATTCATCCATTTAAATTTTTCTTCGTCAAAGACAGCACCTGATGGGTTGAGTCTTGAGACATCAAACTTTTCTATCATTTCTTTTAAAGTCAGAATCTCTTGATCTTCACCAGGTGACCAACCCAAAAGAGCAATAAAATTAAGAAGGGCTTCTGGCAAATAGCCCAACTCTTTATATTGATTGCAGCTGGTGGCTCCGTGTCTTTTGCTGAGTTTTTGTTTGTCCTCGCCAAGAATCAGGGACAAATGTCCAAACTGTGGAATTTGAAAACCGAGAGCATCGTAAATCATTTTCTGACGAAGGGTATTGCTGAGGTGTTCTTCGGCTCGAAAGACATGGGTGATCTCCATAAGAGCATCATCAATGGCACAACAGAAATTATAGACCGGCATTCCGTTTGATCGCATCAAAACAAAATCACCCACCATCTCTTCTGGCAATCGAACATCACCGCGAACCAAATCGTGAATGACATGATCGGTGCCCCCTTCTACTTTAAAACGGATCACGGCCTTCTCGCCTTTTTCAATGCGAGCTTTGGCTTCGCTTAAAGAAACTATGGGGTCAGGGCGAGGGATTTGGGTAAATTGCGCCGAGTTTTTTTTGATCTCTTCAAGATCATCGTCGGTGCGAAAATCATAGTAAGCCAAATCTTTTTCTAAAAGGATTTGGGCATACTGATTGTAAATAGAAAGTCTTTCGCTTTGACGATAAGGTGAAAATGGTCCGGTGGATTTTAAAGTGACGGGGTCAACCCCTTCGTCCCACTGAAGCCCCAGCCACATCAAATCATCGATCTGCATTCTGAGGGATTCATTGGTGCTTCGCTCAAGATCGGTGTCTTCGATGCGAAGAATAAATTGGCCGCCATTTTGTTTGGCGAAAAGATAGTTATAAAGGGCCGTCCGTGCGCCACCCACATGAAGATAGCCCGTAGGACTTGGTGCAAAACGAACGCGAACAGGCTTAGACATGAGGACTCCTCGATGCAGTAACAAGACTTCTAAAACCTTAGGTCTTTATTGTTACGCTTCAAGGCCGAATATAGCTTTAACTTCTTGATCTTCCAATTCTTCTTTTGTGGTGGCTAATGTGAGTTCTGTGATCAGTAAGTTGCGCGCAGTTTCAAGCATTTTGCGCTCACCAAAGCTCAGTTCTTTATCCACTTTTAGAAGAAAAAGGTCTCTAAGCACTTCGGCGATCTCGTAGACTGATCCGGTTTTGATTTTTTCCATGTACTCGCGGTAACGGCGGTTCCAGGTTTGATTATCGATCTTTATATTTTTTTGTTGAAGAATACCAATGACTTTAGAGGCTTCATCTTTAGAAATTATGGGTCTTAGGCCAACGTTTTTAACGTTGTTCTTAGGGACCATGATTTTCATACCCGTTTCGCGGATGCGAAGAGAGTAAAACACTTGCGTACAACCCATCATTTCTTTGATATCAACAGAAACAACTTCTCCCACACCGTGTCCAGGGTAAACAGCATTATCTCCAACTTGGAAAATATCATCCTTTTCAATCCCCATTGATCCTCCGATTAATGAGTAGGGGTTATACCATTTATGACACACTCGGGCAATAGAAAAGGTGACATTTATTGTTGCTGACTCGCCTCTGAATTGTAAGTCTTTCACAGAAAAATCGCACTCATTTTAGACACAATCAGAAAAGCCCAACTGGGGTAGGCGTTTGTAAAATTGAAAACTCTACAAAACTTTTGGCATAAAAAATAAATCTTCTGTTGTAGAAACACTTTGATGATTTCAACACACCTATTTCGTTCGCTTTTCAAAAAGTCCTGCTAAAAGCCCGGTACTTTCTGATCAAATCTGTTCTTAAAATTATAATGATTTTTAAAGAATCCAAAGACTTTAATGACTCAATATCTTCAAGCGAGAGAACAAAAATTTTTTTATTTTTTTTAGCTGAAGGATCTTGAAAAATAATGTTTATTTTAGTTCTGTAGATTTTGACCTAACAAATGCTGAGCTCCTGCCTCTTCGGCGCAAAGATTCCAAAAATCGGTATACTCTGGAAAAGTATTTAGGAAATTTGTACCACGCTTAAGATCAAAACGGCTGATCCAATGATAAAAGTCGACCCTAGTGGACTTATCTCCTTGGTTTTTATTAAGGGATTGGCCAAAGGAATTCAGAAATTTAACGTAGCTGTTTTTACGATAGCTGTTATCCATCATTAAGTTTTTGTCTATGAAGTCGGCTGCTTCGAAAAAGTAATGAGCAAAATCGGGTGTAAGGTTGGTGACGCTAAACCGAGCAGGGTCCATGACAACATTTTCTAGAATATTGATTGGTTTTTGATATCTTTTTTCAAGCTCACTGGCGTATTTAAAAAGTTCGATCATGCTCGATGTGGACATATTGTTAAGACAGGCATGAAATCCAAAAATCAATTGGGGTAAGTTGAGTTCAAGAAGTCTTTCTACATTCTTTGTCAGAGTTTTCCACTTTAATCCATGGCGAATATATTCTGCTCTTGGGCCAAAGGCTTCTGTTGAGCATTCAATTTTTAGGACAGCTTTTTCAGTCAGCTCTGGCAATATTTTGATGAATCTTTGCCAATGGACTTCAGGGATATTAAAGTTTGAGGTGATATGGATTTCAATGGGTTTTTCTCTAGTAGAGTTCTCGAGAGAAGCCATGACCTGATCTAGAATTTCGTAAAAATCATCTTGTATTAAGGGCTCGCCGCCAATAAACAAAATTTGCTCGACATGATTTTTAATTGTTTCAAACCATGGCCAAAAAAACTTCATGTAGCTTGGCGGAGCCTTTTTAAAATGGATATGTTTTTCGTCTTCGCGGATATCGCCCCAACGAATAATTTCTTTTTCCCAACGAGAACTGTAGTGGAAGTTGCAGTAAGTACACATCATATTACATTCGTTTTGTAAGGAGATATCTAAAATCTTTGGGTACTCCACGCGCAAAGCTTGGGACGAATGGTTTTTTTGTAAATCCGACCAATTTCCACTAATACCTCGCTCGTTTTGGTAGAGGACAAATTCTTCTTCTGGTTTAAAATAAGGAGTTGCCGCCAATCTTTTGCTTCGGGCCTCAGCTATCTCAAGTTTCCAACATGTATTGCAATCCTTGTGACGGATTCCTACTAACTTTTCTCGGCGTCTCTCAATTTGATCAGGATGGTTCATAAAGGCATCAATGCCATATTTTTGAAAATCTTCTTCAGTCAGGGGCTGACCATTGGTCAAACAACATGTTTTTGTTTCTCCACGCCCAAAGTGAAGATCAGCATAATACCATCGCTCTTTACAGATCGTATTTTCTGGTTGAGTCACCAGTGAGTCAACGGACGCAGATAAGGGTTTAATATCATTTAAATTTTCTTTTTTTGACATTCTTAATATATTTTTTAAAAAAAACACCTAGCCCTACCCTTGGTTACAAAACATTACACTATCCTATTGCCAAATAACTCAGAACAAAAAAAATCAGAGCAGGGCATCAGGTCTTTGTACGTTTCAAAATGTCT
>CAYMBT010000168.1:0-6402 GCA_964388755.1 uncultured Pseudobdellovibrionaceae bacterium
CAGGCACTTCTCGAAATGCAATGGTGCGAACAGATTTAATATGCCATTCGTCATCTTTTTTTTCGCAAAAAACGCGCATCAGAGGTGTTTGGTAGATGTTAAAGATCTGTCGGGCTAAGCTATCGTATTTTTGGGCAATATTTTTACCAAAATAAATACTGATCTCAAACTCATTACCTTTGATGTCTTTCAGTGATCGATTCAGGTTATCATTGATATCGTCTGATAGAATTTTAACCGTATCTTTATTTTGCAAATCAGAAAGTGTAGAAACGCTGGGTAAGGGCTTATGTTTTCTCGCTTCTGCAAGCAAAGAGACGTAATAACCTTTTTTACAATATGAATAGTCGTTACAAAGATTAAATACACGGGCATGGCCGGTAAAGTCGATTTCGTTTTTTAGATAGTTTTCTGCGGTGATGACTTGAACTGTTTTTTCAACATTTTTAAGTTGTTCTTGTTGGGTCTTACTACTAACAACGATCAAATTATACATAGGCTAATCTTTCTTAGTTAAAATAATTATATTGGCGTCATAGGTGATCACACCAATAAGAATTGAATTAATAAAGTGTTGGGTGCTGACTTGGTACTGTTGGCCTTTTTTTAAAGGGTTGTTTTTTAAAGGATCGGTGACCTCGACAAGGGATAAATCACTTTTCATTCCGCTTAAGATAACAAAATGACCTTGGGGGTATCCTTTGACATCATCGTAAACGATGGGCTTATTGCGCTCTCTTTTTGACCAATAAAGATAAGTAGCGCTGAGTCCACAAATCACTGGCCCATGTTTTTCAAGCAAAAGATAAAGACTCATGGGGCTGAGCTCTTCGTAAGCAATTTCTCCGCCCAGGCTTAAGAACTCAAGATATCTTTCTGAAGATTCGATAATCTTATGATTTCTTTTTTTTCGGCTCTGCTTAAAAAGTTTAATGATCATTTGTTCGCTTGTGAGCTTAAACCAAGTGGGGTCAAAAACATTCAGATTGTGGGTAATAATTTTGGCATCAAAATTATGTTTTAAGGCGTGATTGGCAAGGTTGACCCCTAATGTGCCGCCCCCTTTAGTGTAACGAATCTGACGGATCACATCGGAGTGTTTGATTTTGACTTGATGGTGTTGGTAAATCCCATGAAGGCAAGTCGGACCACAAGTTGTGTCAGTGGGCTGGGGATTGAGTTCGATGTCGTAGTCGATGTCTTTCACAAAGACTGATTATGGTCTGAGTTGCAAAACAAGTCATTAGTAAATTGTTGTGTCTTGCTTTTGGGCTTGGGGCTTAAAGGACAGCTCAAAGCTTAGGTCGATGGACCTTTAAAGCCGATTCCCACCAAAAAGATTTCAGATGAAGTTTTTCGTGTGCTGTCTGGTCGAATCAAGAGCATTTTTTTAAAGTCTTGCTTGATCTGGGCAGAAATACTTTCTTGGTCGGGGCCCATGAAAATCTTCATGGTTAAATTTCCGCCAGGGACTAGAAACTCTCGGGCCAAATCCAGCACTCTTTGGCAAAGGGCAAAAGAGCGCGCTTGGTCTTGAGACTTAATACCAGAGGTGTTTGGAGCCATGTCGCTAAGAACTGCATTAAACTTTTGGCCATCAAAATCATCAAGGGTGACCTTAAAAACATCGGCCACCATAAATTGGGCGTTGTTCAGTTTTAAAGTCACTTCTTTAAGATCGATTCCATAAAGCTTTCCTTTGGGACCAATGATTTCTGATGTGACCTGTGACCAGGATCCAGGGGCACAGCCAAGATCAAGGATTCTATCGCCGGGCTTTAGCAGCTTATGTTTTTTTTGAATTTCAAGAAGCTTATAGGCAGAGCGAGCTTTATAGCCGTCGGCTTGTGCTTTTTTGCTGTATTTATCGTAAAACTTATAAGCCAAAACAGTCTTCCTTAGTTGTGCCCCAATCAGTCATTTATACATAGCGGAAGCATTAAAAGCTTACAACTGAGTTCAGCCTGCGCCAACCGGAGGCTTGACTCGTGGCCTCATGGCACTAGGCTCATAAAGCTTTGATATGAGACTAGAAAGCTCAATCTATCTTCGATTCCGTTTAAAGTGACCCTGTGTTTTCAAAGAGTCACTGGTCAAAATTTGTCTTTGAGTTCTCTTGAATGGGCTATTGCAAAGGCCATAAAGATCCCCTAAAACTATCCACCAATAGTAAAAGGGGAGAACCTATGATTCATTTAATCACAGCACTAACAATAAGTTTACTGACATCAAACGCTTTTGCGGTTGTAGACAATGATTTACCCGGTCTTATTGAGCAAAAAAAAGTGGATGCCATCATTTGTGGTGCTGACTTAAGTGTAAAAGATCATATGCAAACAATGAGTATTCTTATTTATGAACTCTCAAGCCTTGTGCAAGATGTGATTAAAGATGACGGAACAGTTTTAAGGCCGGTGATTGTTGAAAAGACCCAACTGTTGCGAGTTCATTTAGGTGCTGTTTTAAATCAGCGGCCCGAAAAGCTTAAAAAAATTGATCCCCAAAGTGTGCGTCAATCTCAGTTGATTTTTCAAAGATATATTACGGCTGTCATCATTAAAACCATAGAGATTGAAAACGAACTTCTTGAACTGGAAGCTGATCCCATGGCCCAGCAGCATGAAAAAGTTAAAGTCGCTAGCCTTATCGTCAACCTCAAAGAACTTGTTGATTCTGCCCATAGTGCTTTTAGGGATTAGTCTTTTAAAAAGGATCACTAGCCTATGAACGTGATCCTGATGGGACATCGTCGAGGGATTAGCCGAGCTCTAGAAAAGCTTGATATACCTTTTGTGATTTGGAGCCATAAAGAGATTATCAATAAAACTCTCGCTCAAAAGGTGATCCACGCCCCCTATCCAAAAACTAAAGAAGAACTTTTTAATTTTATTTCAAAGACAGAAAAGTTCACCCATGTCATTGCTGGGGTTGAAGATGCTGTGGTATCGGCTTCCCATTTAAGAACCTGGCTTAAGTCTCGACGAAATCCCCATTCGGTCATTATAAAATGCACCGATAAATTAAAAATGAAAGAGTATCTGAAACCTTTTGGCGTACCCATGACTGAATTTGTTTCTGGTGCCTTAGTGACTGTGCCTGAAAAGCTGATGGAGCAATTAGGAACACCCATAATTTTAAAACCCAGACAGAGCTCGGGTGGGCGAGGTATAGAGGTTATCTCTGACCGCGAACAATTAAAAACAAAACTCAACCGTGATATTTTAGTAGAAAAAGCCATTTCTGGAACAGAAGGAAGCGTTGAAAGCTTTCTCTCTGGTGGAGAAGTTCTTTTTACTAACATTACAGAATATAGGAAAATCGGTCATTGTAACTTGGTGCCTTGTCATTATAGTGATCAGCTTAAAAGTCGTATCCTGTCGTTGAATCAAAAAGTCCTTTCGGCTTTGAATATTCAGTGGGGCATGACCCATCTTGAGTTCTATATTACCCCTGATGAGATTCTGTTTGGTGAGATTGCCTTGCGCCCACCCGGTGGTTACATCATGGAGGCTCTCGAGATCAGTTTTGAAATAAACTTTTGGGATCTATTCACACGCATTGAACTTGGGCTTGATTTTCAGCTGCCCCAGAGAATAAAAAAATACGCTGCCTCTCTGGTTTTTCATCCTGATTCAGGTCAGGTCCTATCCATTGAAGGTTTAGAAAAAATAAGAGAAAAAATAAAATTTGAAAGCTTTAAACTCAAAATTAAAGTCGGCGATCATATTGAACGACGTATTGGTGTTGGTCAGGATATCGGTTATGCACTTTTAGCAGCATCGACCCCAGAGGCTTTAATAGAAAAAATTGATTATATTGATAAGCACTTAAAGTTCGTTATTAAAAACTAAAAGGCTTTGTCGTTTTTTTTAATCTCATTGCCCAATCTTTTGATTCTCACATTAAAATTCAGACATCTTAAAGTGTCGACAAACATTTGATCACTTATCATTTAAGTCGCTAAAACTTCACGGCTATTTTAAGAAAAGTCGAAAATAAAGAATTTGGCATAAGGGCTGCACATAAGACCTCCGTGAATTGGGTTTTATAAGAGGAGCCCTTATGTTGATGGACGTAAAGCAAAAAAATACTAATAAAAGTCAAAAATGGGGCCGTATATTGTCACTGTCCCTGTTAATTTTTCTACAGTCTATCCCTGTGATGGCCAACGGTGATGTTAGCCTCAGAGAGAGCATGCATGCCTTTCGTCAAATTCAACGCTATCAAAGTGTGCACTCTCAGCGCTATGAAAGCATCATCTTACCATTGATGCAAACTGGAGCTTTAGCTATGGGACTGGCTACATTAAATAATATTTCAGATGTTCAAGGTGAAATAGATTCTATTTTAGAAAACTATCAAAAAGGATCCAGAAGTGCTGCTGTCAGAGAGCGAAGAGAACAAAGGTTGCGAAGCGCTCGTGGCAGTCTTAAAGGTCTTGGTCAGTTAACGGCTATCTTTGCAGCAGGCCTAGGTATCGTTGAAGATGTGACCTACAGTTATCAATCTGGTGATTCTATTGATTTAGGTTCTATCGCCGGACGAGCGGTTGACTCTTTTGTACTGGGACTACTTGGCGCAAAACCCGCTGCTGCAGCAACACTAACAGAAACTTATGCCGAACATCCTGTCGCCTTTTTAGAACTTTTTCTGAACTCTGGAGAAGATGAGGCCATGTCCCACCTTAATTCCAGTGCAGAACTTCGGGCGCTGACATATGACTTTTGGAGTTTTATTTCTGCCATTGATGGTGTCTTAAGTGATGAAAGCACCACTCGATTTCAAAACAACTATAGGCAGAATAATGTTCATTCGCCATCAAGAGTTCAGCCAGAAGTGTCGACAACACAAGTGAACAGCGCTATTTAAAACTTAAATTTTAAATTCAATGAAGAGAGTTAAATTTCACTCTCTTGATCTTCGGTTAAAATCTGCTCAAGTTCTTTGTTGGCTTGAGCGGTGTAGTTAATAAATTGTTTTTCGTCGTGCCTGAGCTCTAGCTGTCGTTTAAGAATTTTTTCGTCATGCAGTCTGAACTTTTCTATAGAGGCATTCACGCTGGCCTCTTTTCTTCCGCGTTTGAGCATCACTTGTCGGGCGACCTCAAGGCTTGTCAAATAAGTTTCTCGAAAAACGGCCGGAATCCCCATATCCATAAGGTCCAAGGCATGTTGTCGATTGCGAACTCGCGCAATGATCTCTAGGTGGGGAAAATGTTCTTTAATCACTTCGGCTGTTTTTACAGATTGTTCGTGATCATCAATGGCAAGAACAAAGTATTTCGCTTTTTTGGCTCCAGCGGCTTCTAGAATATCTTTTCGTGAGGCGTCCCCGTAATACACTTTGTTGCCAAAGCGTCGAGCTGTATCGACCTGTCCCGCACTGTGGTCTAAAATAGTGTAATTGACCTTTTCGGCATTGAGAAAGCGTGTGACGATCTGACCAAAGCGCCCAAAGCCTGCAACAATAACCTCTACGTCCGATGAGTCTATTTGATCATAAGGTCTTTCTGAGATTTCAGAGTAACTGCGCAAGAAACGTTGGTTGATGCTAAAAATAAAAGGTGTAAGAGCCATACTTAATGTCACACCTGCACTGAGCATAGATGATAATTGTGGATCCATAAGATTTTGTGCCATGGCAGTACTAAAAAGCATAAAAGCAAATTCGCCCCCTAAAGAAAGATTTACGGCCATGTTACGCGATGATTCTTTGGGGTATTTAAAAATAAGACCTAAAGCATAAATAACAATGGCTTTAATCATCATAAAGCCAAATGTGATTAAAAGTATCCAGTGGGGTTTTTCGGCGAGGACTTGAAGATCAAGGGACATTCCCACCGCCATAAAAAACAAACCTAAAAGAAGTCCTTTAAAAGGCAAAAGATTGGTTTCAAGCTCGTGGCGATATTCAGAATTAGCGAGAAGAACACCGGCTAGAAAAGCTCCCATCCCAAGAGATAGACCCACGGACTCAAGCAAAAGGGCTGTACCAATGACAATCAAAAGAGAGAGGGCGGTAAAAACTTCGGGGTTATCGGTGTCAGCAATTAATCTTAAAACGTGGCGAATCACATAATGGGCAAAAAAAGCAAGAACCACAAGAAGAGCTATGATTTTTAAAAGTGAATAAATATTAAGGGCCGACTCACCACTTGAACTAAAAAAAGCGAGGGACGCTAAGATCGGTACAACGGCAATATCTTGAAACATTAAAATAGCAAATGTCCCTTGTCCGTGGGTGGTGTTCATTTGGTTATTATCTTCAAGAATTTGAATACTAAAAGCCGTCGAAGAAAGGGCCAGTCCAAAGCCGCAGACGTAAGCTGTGGCGAGATTCAAATCAAGACTGAGTCCAATAAAAGTAAATATAAGACCGGTGATTAAAACTTGCAAAAGACCA
>CAYMBT010000169.1:0-6401 GCA_964388755.1 uncultured Pseudobdellovibrionaceae bacterium
AGTGTTGAGCCCTTAGGGGACGAAAAGTATAAAGTGACTTTTAAAAATCAACAACGGGCTATCACGCCGGGGCAAGCCGCCGTTTTTTATTCACAAAATCGTCTCATCGGTGGGGGCTGGATTTTATGACACCCACTTCTTTTGTGGTCAAAACTTTTGGCTGCAAGGTCAATACCTATGATTCAGGCCTGCTGCAAAAAAAACTTTTTCAAGCCGGTTATGTCAGTGACCCTGAGCAACCCAGCATTCATATTCTTAATTCTTGTGCTGTCACCGCTGAGGCTACAAAAGAAGCCCTTAAAGAGGCGCGGCGAATAAAGTCAAAAAATCCCATGGCCACTGTTGTCCTGACCGGTTGTGCGGCCCAAGTGGATGGAGCCATTATCGATGATGTGACAGGAATTGATTTGGTTGTGGCTAATTCCCATAAAAATGATCTTGAAGAGATTCTTAAAAAACACTTTCGTGGAGAACTGGATCAAAAAATATTTCGATCCAACATCTTTCGTTTGGATGATCTTGGCGAGGGTGGGGGCGAAGAGCTTTCACACTCAAGATCTTTTTTAAAGATTCAGGATGGTTGCAATAGTTTTTGTAGTTTCTGTGTGATCCCTTTTGCCAGAGGTAAAAGTCGAAGTTTAACCGTACCTATGCTTCTTGAAAAAATAAAAAATTTGGAAGAGCAGGGGATTAAAGAGGTGGTTCTATCGGGCGTCCATATTGGCGATTATCTGGACGATGAAACCTACGGTGGACCATTTAAACTGGATGATCTGGTAGAGCAGGTTCTTTTAAAAACTCAAAAAATTCGCTTTCGCTTAGGGAGCCTTGAGTCCATAGAACTCACCCCAAAGCTTATGAGCCTTTTTAAAAATCCAAGACTTTGTCCGCAATTTCATATGAGCCTGCAATCTTTATCCACTCCGGTTCTCAAAGCCATGAAACGCAATTACACTTCTGAACAAGTGGGCGAAGCACTTTTGTGGATCGCTCAGGATTTACCCCATGCTTTTGTGGGGCTTGATGTGATTACTGGTTTTCCTAACGAGACCCAAGATCACTTCGAAGAAACCTATCATAATTTGTCAAAATGGCCCTGGACCAGAATCCATGTGTTTCCCTATAGTGAGCGGCACGGGACAAGGGCCACCGCCATGACTGAAAGTGTGCCATGGAGTGTTCGTAAAGAGCGAGCTTTAAGGCTGAGAGAACTCAGTCACGAGCGCTATGATCTGAAAGCCTGCGAGCAGGTGGGGACTATTAAAGAGGTTCTTTTATTGAATAGTAAAAAAGACGTAACCCAAGGTCTAAGCCAAGACTATTGGGATGTGGTATTGACTGAAAACAAAAATCAACGGGCAGGAGAAATGACTCAGGTGAAAATTAAAGGCTATGAACGTTTACAAAAAAGTCGTATTAATGGCTATTTGTTGGGCGAGGTTCTATGATCGAAAATAGAGAACTCTTCGAACAAATCATCAATTATACGTTTACCAACAAAGAACTTCTTGAGCAGGCCCTCTGTCACAAGAGCTATCACAAAGAGCACCCCGAGCGGCCTCATAACGAAAAATTAGAATTCTTAGGAGACGCCGTTGTGGACCTTGTGGTCAGCGATCTTTTGATGAAAAAATTTGTGGATGATAAAGAAGGAAGTCTGTCTAGAAAACGAGCCAGTATCGTTAACGAAGATCGTTTGTGTTATTTAGGTCGCCTTAAAAAAATAGAAGACTTTATCTCTATTGGCGAAAGAGATAAAAAAACCAACCTTCGCGACAATCCAAGGATTATTGCTTCTGCTTTAGAGGCTATAGTGGGTGCCATTTATAAAGACTCTGGTTTTTTGGTGGCCTATGCTTGGATCGAAGAGCAGTTTAGTCCACTTCTTGATCAGGCTTTTGACTCTCACGATTTTGAAAGTGATTACAAAACAAGGTTTCAAGAATGGGTGCAAGAGCATCATAAACTGACACCCCGTTATCATGTGGTTTCTCAAACTGGACCTGATCACGAAAAGGTTTTTGAAATAGAAGTTTATGTCGGTACAGAACTCTGGGCCCTTGGATTTGGACCGAGTAAAAAATCAGCAGCACAAAATGCCGCGCAAAAAGCATTGGAGAAGACCTTCACATGATTCACTATGGCGTTATCGGACTCATGGGTTTACCCAATGTCGGAAAAAGTAGTTTTCTTAATACAGTTCTCGAGCAACAAGTCACTATAGTATCTCAAAGGCCACAGACCACCAGACAATCTTTATCTGGGATTTTAACCCATGAGGATTATCAAATTGTTTTTAAAGATGCCCCTGGCTTTGTGGTCGGAGACGAGGGGATGTTTCAATTCTTAGGACAAGAATTTGAAAAAGTCCTCAAAGACAGTGATCATTTCTTTTTGATGATCGCCCATGATCAAAAAGAAAGTAAAAAGTGGGACGTGATTTTTGAAAAAGTCAAAAAAACTAAAAAGCCTATGAGCTTTATTTTTACTAAATCTGATCTTCCCACTTCAGAATTTGTCATGAAGCTTAAAGAAAATATTCTTTTTGCCAGCGAGCCAATCAATGCTCTTGATTTCAGTATCAACAAGTATAACAAAGAAGAGACTCTTGATTTCTTTCGTAAGATCTCGCGCTCTTTTTATACTCTTGATCAAGCTCTGCATGATCCCGACATGATCTCTTTAGATCGCACACGCGACATTGTTTCTGAATTTATCCGTGAAGAGTGTTTTATCAGGCTTGATAAAGAAGTCCCTTTTTCTTTAGCGGTCCTTATTCGCTCGTTCACTCGCGATAATGGATTTCAAAGAATTGAAGCCGATATCATCGTCGAAAAAGACAACCATCGCGGTATTGTGATTGGTAAGGGCGGCCAGCTTCTTAAGCAAATTGGCGAGTCGTCACGAAAAAAGATTGAAGAACTTTTGGGTGAAAAAATATTTTTGGGACTTCATGTGACCCATAAAAAAAATTGGATGAAAAACAAACGAATGATGAAGGATATGGGTTACCACCATGATGAATAGAAAGCCACTTTTTGCAATCATCGGTCGACCTAATGTGGGTAAATCCACATTGTTCAATTATCTTGTGGAATCCAGACGATCTCTTGTGAAAAATCAACCAGGTGTGACCCGTGATCTTATTTACGAAGAAGCTGAGCTGTGGGGTAAAACCTATGATGTGGTCGACACTGGCGGGATCACTGAAGCCAGTGACGAGATATCAGTCAACATTCGCGAGCAAGTTCTGGATTTTCTTTATTCGGTGGATCACTTGATTGTGGTTATGGATTACAGAGCCGGTCTTTGCACCGAGGACCGAGAGATCTTAAGAATTGCTAAAGAATCGGGTAAAGATTTTTTGCTGGTCATTAATAAAGTGGATAAAACCTCAGAGCTTGATATTGCCGGTGGCGAATTCTATGAATTTGGCGTTCCACTTGTGACTTGCTCTTTTGAAGCACGCTTTGGTGTTGATCGTTTACTAGAATGGATCAGTTCAAAGTTAGAAGATAATCAACATATTGAAAAAGAAGGGTTTGTATTCTCAATCGTTGGTAAGCCCAATGTGGGAAAAAGCTCTTTGACGAACCAACTTCTTGGTCGCAAACAACAGCTGGTCACCACCATTGCGGGGACAACTGTAGACTCTGTGGACTTTGCTATCGAGTACAACGATAAAAGTTATAGGCTCGTTGATACAGCAGGGCTAAGACGAAGCGCTAAGCGCACTGAAGGCGTCGAAATCATTTCGGCCATTAAAACCACCCAAGCCATGAAAAGATCCGACATGGTGCTACTGATGATTGATGGTACCGAAGGACCCAGCGAGCAAGACGCTAAAATCATCGAAGAGATCATAGAATCCCACAAGGCCGTCATTTTAGTGGTCAACAAACTTGATCTTTGTGAAGGCGATCTTAATGAGTTTAGAAAGACCATGCGAGAAAGAATTCTTATGCGCTTTCATTTCTATATCGATATTCCCGTGGTCTTTATCAGTGCTAAGACTGGACGAGGAGTCAAAGACCTGTTTAAAAAAATCGAAGAGATTCGATCCAAGCTGGATTTTAGAATTTCAACTAACGAGCTGAATGAATTTTTTATGAACGTCATTCGCCAAGCTCCAGCTCCGGTTTTTGGACTTAAAAATGTTAAGTTTTACTATTTGACTCAAACCAAACAGGTCCCGCCCAGTTTTATTGCCTTTGCTAACCATCCTGATGGGGTTGATAATGGTTACAGACGCTTTCTGACCAAAAGAATTAAAGAGCAATGGGGTCTTGAAGGCATTCCAATAAGGATTTTTGTGATGAAGAGTAAAGGGTAAAACTGTTTTGAATCCGCGTCTGTTTTTGGTCTCTTTACTTTCACTGAGTTTTTTTGTTCATCTTTTAAGATTTCCCCACCTTATACTTGAAAATGGTGGGGGAGCATTTTTTATTCTGTATTTTATTTGTCTTCATGTGGTCGCTTTTCCAGTTTTACTGGCCGAAAGGGTATTGAACACAACCTTTCATCAGCAAAATTTTGATCAATTTATCATTCTAAAAAAGCAAAATACTTTACTTCATCTTTTTAACCGATCTTCGTATTATTTAATGAATACACTGAGAGTCTTCTTTTTAGTGACTCTCTTTCTCTTTTTTCTTTATATCGGTGGGGTTTCATTTTTATATGTTCATTTTTTTGCTGATTTTGTTTTAGGTTTTACCCAAAACGTAACAGATGTGGTGAGTATGCCTTCAATGCAAATGTCAATGACGGGTGCAATGGCTCTATCGTCCCTTTGTTTTTTAGTGCTCATGTTTTTTGAAAAGAAATTTGTTTCTCTTTCTTGTCGTTATTTTTTGCCAATTTGTTATGCTGTTTTGATTTTTTTATTTATTAAAGTGATTGTTTCTGTCACAGACTACGAGGGTTTTAAAATCCTACTTTACCCAGACTTTTCTGAACTCAAACTGCAGTCTCTTCTTTTAGCCATTGGCCATAGCTTGATGAGTTTACTGGTCGGCCTTGGGATGTATAACTATCGTTTCTTTTATTCATCGCCCATTGATCATGTTCATCTATTTATTAAATCTTTAGCCCAAGTTTTATTACTTTCTTTATTTATAGGAGTCATGGCCTTACCTATGATCGAAGAGGTCAGCGAGACCCCTTTTGGCTCAAACTGGATTTTTGAGATTTTGCCCCGCTGGCTCGCCTACGGAGAATTTGGTTATTATTATTGTTTTTTATTTTTTGTGGCTCTGGCTTATATGAGTTTTTATGTCAGTTTGACTTTACTCTCTCGACTCAACGAAATGGTGAGTCGATATTTTAACAAACGAAGTTCTGTTTTAGTTCAAGGGGCCTTCGTTTTCATAGGATTAGTTTCTACCTCCCTTTTTCTATACTTCAGCCAAAGCCACATCATGGGATGGTCAGGGCAAAGCCTTTTGCTTAAATATGATTTTATCCTGGTGAATTTAGTTCTGCCTATTATTGCTTTGTTTATTCTTATTTTAGTTTTTCAGTTTTCAACCAAAAAAGAGCGAGAATTGATTTTTAGTCAGCAAAAAGTTTTTTTTCATAACCAAGTGTTCTTCACCATATGGCAAAACACAGCTATTTATTTAACCCCATTTCTGATTGTATTAGCTTTTATCTTTTATTTGTTAACACTTTGATGAGTGTGATTGGTCACCTTTTTTAATGTCAAAGGTCAAATACATGACCGGCTAAAATTAGATTTTCACAACGTTATAAAGAGGTGAACTTGTTGCGAGACTTCCATGTTTACAGCCTTATTAGCTTGTGAACTCGTAACAATTCTTTCATGTTTACAACGTTATTAGTGGGTGAGCCCGTTACAAGTCATCCATCTTCAGAATATCCGTAACTTATTAACGGAGATCTTGGGTCCATTGAAATTCAAGATGATTTATTTTACATGAAATTAAAACCAAAGATCAAATAGAGCTGCATAATGTCTCCATCCAAATAAGTGTTTGGATTTTGCGTCCATGGTTGATTTTCGGTGGCGAAATTCACATAGGTGTAAGTGAATTGTGCGCCAATAAACATTTCATTTCTAGCCACAGGAATCTCGATACCAAAACCAAGATCAATACCGGCCCCTTCATCTTTGGCAACAATGGTTTGATCCACTAACGAAAAAGATCGGGTGTTTTGTGAAAAACCACCTAAAATGTAGGGGTTAAGATCGGCTAAGCCTTTTGTGACATTATTGGTGTTAAAATAATATTTAAGATCAAAAGCCAGGGCACTCATGCCCACATTTCCATCCACCGTGGAACTTCGGGCGGGATCGGGTATTGGACCCAGTAAATGTTGGCTATAGGTGTAAGAGAACTGTAAGGCCAGTCTCATATTAAAAAAGTAGGTGAGTGCAA
>CAYMBT010000170.1:0-6309 GCA_964388755.1 uncultured Pseudobdellovibrionaceae bacterium
AAGATCTAATACTCATTACACTTTTTGGGTTTATCTATTATGCCATCGTCATCGCCCTTCATGGTGATCTGAACCGCATACCCTTAGGAGAGTATTTTTTACTTCCCTTTATCGTTGCCGTTCTTATGGGTGGATCTATACGTAGAGTCAGCCAAATGATTGAGTGGCCCCTGTGCTTTTTCTTTGGGGGCACCATCGCTTCTTTACAATTGATTTTTTTCTTAGCTCTTTTCGGTCTTAACTTTAGCTTCATTAAAGTGGCTTATACAATCAGCCAAACCTTTGCATGGTTTGGGGCTGTTTCAGCCCTTATATTGGTAGGAATTATGATTGGGTCATTTTTAAGAGCCAGTTATAACTTGGCTTTAGGATCACTTAAAATCACTATTGATTAATAGACTTCTTGTTAATCGAACACTTTACAAAAATAGAAGTTTTAAAAATCAAGCGACAAAAAATCTCTCACCCAGAAATTAAAAAAGGGGCTAAACAAAAGCCCCATTTCTAAAATTCATTTTTTATTTTTCCTAAAATTTAAAGCTCTAAAGATTTTTCTGCGTAGAGCAAGCTTCCGCCATGGATCAAGTCTACTGCGCTATCTTTGACTGACCAGTTCAGCACAAAACAACCCCAACTACGGCCAGCAATTTTATTGGCTTCAACAACATAATCGCCACCGTGAATAACAATGGCACGCGGACGTGCTTTAGAATTCGTCGAAGACAAACCATCCAGTCGAATGGATCTACCATATTTACCATAATAAATTTCAGCCACTCTAAAGAAACCACGAGTGCTCATTTTTGATTCAGGAATATTAGAGAGCCTTTCAACAAATCCGTCATGGGTAGAGTCTCCGCCAATACCGTGTGTGGTACGATGGGTTCTTACAGCACCAGTTCTCATATTGACGATAAAGAAACGAGCAAGGTTTGATCTCATAGAGTAATCAACCAAAGTGATGTAATTTTTGTTTTTAAAACCATTTTGATTTCGATCAAAATAGAGAACAGCGTTTTCAAGCAATTTTCTTGGAATGATTTTTTGTGGATCGAGATGATTGTATTTTGATAAAACTTCCATAGAAAACGGAATGATTTGATTTTCAAGATCACCAAAGTCTCTTTTGATCTCAGCTTCAGCTTGGGCAATGTTTTCTTCAGAGGGAATATCAAAATTTCCAATCTCAGTGTTCGTTTGTTCAACTGAATCTAATCCAGCCGAACATCCAGCAAAAATTGAAGCTAAAAGTATGAGGGTTAGTTTTCTAAGATGCATGACCAAACTCCTTGTTAGATTTGATGTCTAAAAGTTATTCGGTTTTTTTAGATTTTTTTTAAAAAGAATTGTTATAATTTAGCTCTAGGTCGAGTCTGAAAATCAGTTTATATTTTCTTTATATTAAGAAACGAAAATAAAACAGTAAGAAACTATTCGTTTATTTTTTATTATTAGAATGATGGTGAGAACTTTGTGCCACATCAATAATATCCCACCACTGTAAAGTTCTAATTGTGCCCACGGGAGCCGTCGCGGGTATACCACGCATGGGATCTAAAACATCCCATACATCCCAGTTTTTAGACCTCAGTATCTTCTTAGCATCGAGTACGTAGTCTATGACTGAAGTCGCACAATTGTTAAAGAGCAGCTGATAAGGGTGGTTAAAAATATTATTGCCGTCTCGAAGTGAGACAGTCAGTAAAACTTGGGCTTCTTGAGGACTTAAGTGAGTTTGGTAAGTGCGCACGGGGTGATCAAGCTCTTCAGTCATTTGGCGGTATTCAATCGCAGAGATAAGGCGATTAAGAAGAGCATATCTCCCTAAAAACCCATCCAACAATGTGTATTTTTTTTCAAGCGGCGGGGCTGCTTCGGGTGACACAATCAAGGAATCAACAGACACAGATTTTGAGCGTCGAGATAAAACGGGATCGGTCAACAAAACTTGTTTTTTTTGATTGAAATTAAAAAGCATGGAAACATGATTGATTCCGGGTGAAAAGGTCTCAAATACAATATCTACACTTTTTATAGAATCTAATGGGATCTTAGCCGTCCAAAACTGACCACCATGAAACAAATTCGATGCATAGAGAGTATTTTCTTCAAACTCTAAAACTTCTGGGATTCGATATTTGCAGCTATTAATACATGAACCACTGAATTGACCTTTGGTATAACGCAAGGGTTGCTCTAATGGATCTTCAAGATCTGTGTGACATCGGCAATCTGGGTCGATGGCCACCATTTGACTGGGATAAATAATAAAGCCATAGCGAAACTGAATTGCGACTAAACATAAAGTTAAGAAAAAAAGAGAGATTAAAAGAAATTTAAACTTCAACATACAAAAAATGAAATAGTCTTTTAAAAATTATCTGTCAATGAATGGGCTTAAAGAGTTGGTTGAGGTGGTATTAAGATTCTTTGATAAAATCCTAAAACTAACGTCAATTTGACTTTAAAGTTTTAGGATTCTTTCAATAAGCCTAGCGGATGGATGGCAAATCAGATACGCCTAAGTCGACAGAGACCATCTTAGAGACACCTTTTTCTTCCATGGTCACGCCGTAAAGTTTTTCGGCGATCTCCATGGTGTACTTATTATGGGTCACAACGATGATCTGTGAACGTTTGGCCATTTCTCGAACCAGGTCGTTAAATCGCATAACGTTGGCATCATCCAGGGGTGCATCAACCTCATCCAGTAAACAGTAGGGTGATGGTTTCACCAAAAAGATGGAGAAAATCAAAGACACAGCCGTTAAAGCTTTTTCTCCACCCGAGAGCAAAGATACACTTTGTAGCTTTTTACCTGGAGGACGAGAGACGATATCAATACCCATCTCATCTTTTTCGGGGTCTTCGATAAGGATCAAACGAGCTTCACCACCACCAAAAAGCACAGGGAAAACCCTTTGAAAACGGTCGTTCACCGCTTCAAAAGTTTCTCTGAAACGTTTTGAACAGATGCGATTGATTCGATCAATCACTTTTGTGAGCTGGGATTTAGCCTCGGTCAGATCAAGATACTGCTTACTGAGGAATTCGTAACGAGAAGCCAGATCATCGTACTCTTCAATGGCCGAAAGGTTCACTTCGCCAATACGACCAATTTTTTCTTTCAGAGATTTAAGCTCTTCTTTAGAAGCGTCTCTATCCCCTTCGCGATCAGCATAATTGGAGGCCACGTCGGCCAGATTTTTTTGATACTTCTCTTCGATATGAGAGATCAAATTATGCTCTTTCATCTTGGCTTGCTCAAGCACAAGCTGGGATTCATTCATAATCGCTTGCTGTTTATTTTTCTCGGACATTTTTTGTGATAAAAGATCTTGCAATTCAAACAGACGAGAATTGGATTCTTCGAATTCGTTTCTCATGCGAGAGAGTTGAGCATCGTCAGCTTCTACCCGTTGTATAAGCCCTTCAAGTTCGATTTTCTTTTGTTCAAGCAGAACTTGGTTTTCGCTCATAAAATGGCTATTGCGCGAGGTCTCGGCATCCATTTTACTCATTTGTTCGCGAACGTCAGTCAAAGATCTTTCTAAACGGGCATACTCTGAACGTACACCAATAAGTTCTTGTTGTTTCTTAGCACTTTCAACCTGCAAATGGGTGACCTGATCTTGAAGATCGCCAATACCCAGTTTAACAGTCTCTAGGGTTTGGGTCAGTTCATCAATGCGCTCTTGAAGATTTTGTTGGTTTTCTAAAAGATTTTTTATGCTTTCGCAGAGTTCAAAAAGTTCACGATTTTTAGCCTCTTCACGTAAAAGAACTTGATCAAGATCTTTGGTTTGACGCTCAATTGCGGTATTGACGTTACGAACTTCAATTTCGGCGCGCTCAAGATCTTTTTTAAGACCGGCCATAAGGATTTCTTTTTCGGTATTGTCTTTTTGAGCTCTTTCAAGATTTGTTGAAACTTGCTCAAGTTGGCCTTCGATTTTTTTAAGGGCCGTTGTGGCAAGGGCTAGCTTTCCTGACCATTCTTCTTTGGACTTTCTGAGTTCATCGATTTCACGTTCGCGTTTGAGAACGCCAGTGGATGCATCACCTTTAAATCCACCACTCATGAAACCTTCGCGGGTTAAAACATCACCCTCAAGAGTCACAAATGTCCATGCCGGAAATTGCGAGCGAAGCTCTAGACCAGAGGCTAAAGAATCTGTCACTGCCACACCATCGAGTAACGGTTCGATCACAGAGCGATGCTTTTCGGGCACATCTATTGAATCTAATAAAAGGCCTTCCACACCACGACAAGATTTGATCAGTTCTGATTCTGAGGAATCATGACTTTGTAAAAGGGCTCCGCCAGAGTAAAAAGTGGATCGACCAGATTTTTTTTCTTTAAGATAATCCACAGCCTCGATTGATTTATTTTGATCTTGGCTCAAGAGCATTTGAAGTTTTGGACCAAGAACGGCTTCAAGTGCGATTTCATACTTTTCAGGCACACGAACAATTTCAGAGACCGGTTTAAAACTTCTTTGGGCCTCTTGCTCTTCTTCACTCAGACCAGAGAGATTTTGTTTTTGCCAGAACATGACTGACTTAACACCCTCTTGAAAACCTTCAAAATTATCTCTGAGATTTTCTAGACCGTAAAGGCGAGACACCACTTCGTTGAGTTTGTCTTTGAACTCTAGAACTTCTGATTTTTTGGTTTCGCATTGATCGCGCAATTCTTGCTTTTGGCTTTTTAAAGATTCAACATCGTTAAGGATGTCCATCTGAAGCTGTCTTTCTTTTTCAAAAAGACTGAAAACTTTTTTGTGATTTTTATCGAATTCTTCGCGCTTATCTTGCAACTCGTACATCACAAGTTTGACTTGATCCACTTCGCGCACCAAATTTTTGACAGCCTCTTCAAGGCTCGCTTGTTTTGCTTTGGCTTGGCTGACAGCCCCAGAAATGGTCAGGTGCTCGCGTCTTTTATCAGAAAGTTCATTGTCAGAACTTTCGATGGTTTCTTTTCTAATATCTAAAATTTCTTTTTGAGATCTGTAGTCTGAGGTCAGAGTTTCAGCCACACGCTCGATTTGGGCGAGCTTTTCGGTGATGGTATTAAACTCTTCAAGAAGTTTTTGCTCGCGGATTTGGTTTTCACCAAAAAGGGAGCCGGCCATCTCTTTACTGCGTTTAGCTTGCTCGATTTCAAAGCGAAGTTCTTGGATTTCGCTTTCTCTTTGACGAACGCGGTCTTGGTTGTCTTTAAGACCCACACGAAAATCTTCGATGACTTTTTCACCCTCAAGAGCCAAGCCACGAAGTTCGGCCACCTCGGCCTCAAGTTTTGCGACTTGTGATCCTGATTCGATTTGTATGTTTTGGGCTTGTTCGAATTGGGCCAAAGAACTTTCTGTTTTTTCTTTAAGCTCAAGGAACTCTTTTGAAGAAAGCCAGAGTTCGATATCTTCGATCTCTGTTTTTAATTTTCTATAGCGCTCGGCACGTTGGGCTTGTCTTTGTAAGCTTTCAAGCTGACGTTTGAGTTCGCCTATGATGTCTTGCAAACGAATAAGGTTAGCATCAGTGGCTTTGAGTTTTCTTTGGGATTCTCTTTTGCGAGCTTTGAATTTTGTAATCCCAGCCGCTTCTTCGATCAGTGTGCGACGCTCTTCGGGTTTTGAAGTGACGATCTTACCAATCGCACCCTGCTCGATAATACTAAAGCCTTTTGAACCAGCTCCGGTATCCATAAAAATTTCTTGGATGTCTTTAAGACGGGCCGCTTGTTTGTTGACCAAATATTCAGAGTCACCAGAGCGATGAAGACGCCTTGTCACCATCACTTCAGAGTGATTGAGGTATTTTATGGGAAAGGGGCCACCATCATTCTCGAGAGTTAAAGAGACTTCACACATCCCCATGGGGGCGTAATTCTCGGCACCGGCAAATATCACGTCTTCCATACTGGAACCACGGAGATGTTTGGCTGACATCTCGCCCATGACCCACACAAGGGCATCAACGATATTTGATTTACCGCAACCGTTGGGACCAACAACACCGGTAATCCCGGCATCAAAATGGATCACTGTACGATCCTTAAAAGACTTAAATCCTATAAGTTCTAATTTTTTAATCCTCAACTGTCCGTCCCCTTAAAAAAAATTAAATTATCGAAGTGCGGCTTGGGCTGCAGCCAACCGCGCAATGGGAACTCTGAAGGGTGAGCAACTCACATAATCCATGCCTGTTGAGGCAAAAAACATAATGCTTTGCGGGTCACCACCGTGTTCTCCACAGATCCCGACTTTTAAGTCTGGCTTGGAGGCTCGACCAAGGTCAACTCCC
>CAYMBT010000171.1:0-6245 GCA_964388755.1 uncultured Pseudobdellovibrionaceae bacterium
TCAGCCTTTTATTCCTCAATCTGCTGCTAAAATGTTAGATATTTTAGCAATTAGAAATCGGTTTTGATCAAGATACTCTAAGATCAGCTTTTCTATATCTGCAATGGTGTTCTGGGTGTAGTTGGCTTTCAGAAATGAAATCGAGAGAAGATTAAGCTCGTTATTCAGTTTCTCGTTATTCGAAAAAAATCGGATATCATCGATCAGACAATACTTATTTTCGTCAATGTTAATCTGTAAAAAAGTTTGATCATCGCTGTTTTTAATCTCATGGGTAATATTAAAGTTATAAAATCCAGAGTTGCGATAATAGTTTCTCAGCCGATCAATAGCTTGATTAATTTCTATTTGGCTTAAGGTTTGACCCACTTTAATTTTAGTTTTCTCAAGCACGTCGTTGTATTTGTAAGAAGAATTACCAGTGACCGTGATATTTGAAATTTTATAGGTCTCTTGGGCTTTGATTTTGACTTTATTATCACCAATTTCTTCAAGGTAAAGAACTTGATATAGGCCATCTTGCGAGATCTCTTTCATGATCTTATCAAGCTCTGATAGAGAGAGCTGAGAACCGATATATTTTTGGGTGATGCGATCGATAATCGCATTGTTGGATGGCGCAAGAGTATACTGCGCCATCGCAACACCAGAGAAAGTGGAGACAGTAAAGAAATAAATCAATGAGACAAACAACTTTTTGATCGACATCAATCGAACTCTCTTTTGTACTCAAGATCAATACCAAATAAGTTATTTTGTCTGATGTTGTTATTGTTGTTGCCGTTATTGATGTCAGACTGTCTGTTTGAAACTCTAAAAATGGTAGAGAGTTGGTTATCAAGTTCGTAAGTCACACGCCCCTCTGATTGTGAGCTGTTTCCTGTGGTTTGCGAGACTGAAATTATAAGGTCTTTACCCATCTTTCTACGAATCGTCACTTTAGGAACCGCAGTATTGTTTTGATCGTCAAATGACGATGAAAATTGCACATCAAGGTTGTAGCGTTCTTTAAGTTCTCTCCCCAGCGGATTGTTGTCAAAAAGACCGGTACCAATTTCAAAACCTGATTGCTGGCCTCCCTCAACAGGAGTCGTCCCACTTTGGTCAAATTGGTTTGGTATTGTTCCAAAAGCCAACATTGATATGATTTGATTTTCGGGGACGGGTGGTTGACTGGTGGCGGTTAGAATGGGTTTATTGGCGCGTCCTTGTAGAAAAACTTCAACGTCGTAATTGTTTAATCTTGTTTTTGCGCGAAGTTGTAGTTTGGGGTTGATGGGGCTTGCCCCTTCAAAAAGAAAGCTGGATTGTATGACTCTAAACTCATTATCTCTAAAACGAATGATTGAATCTTGTTCAAATTGCGCTTCCCCTTTTATACGCGGACTTGAAATACGGTCGATAATATGAAAATCGCCTTTGATATAACCTTCAACCAGTGAGTTTCTCACCTCAATAGTATTTTCAGTTTTAATCACTAAATCTAAAGCCAGAGGGGATGTGACTTCATTTCTAAGCAGCCCCTCAAGAAGATCTGAATTATTACTACCGTTTGAGCCCGAACCAAAATTGCTTTCGATCAGTCCATTTTTTACAAGATATTCGCCGCTGAGTAGGTAAGGTGTTCCACTGCCTTTGAGTTGGATTTTTCCGTTACCACTTGTTTTAAAACCCTTCGGGAAGTCTAGATTTACTCTTTCAAGTTCTGTACTGATCAAAAGATCCAATTTTCCATCTGGTAAGACATTGACTTCGCCACTGCCAATAATGTTTCCACCAGCCAGTTCACCTTTGATCGAATTAATCAGGATCTTGTTTTGGTTAAATAAACCATCCGCTGAAAGATTTTCTATGGCATGGGGGAAACCTGGAAACTTCACAAAACTATCACTGACAAAGTAGGATCCAATGATTTTAAAATCTTTATCATTAATGCTGAGTTCGATACGTATTGTACTTAAACCATCAATTTTTTCAACAAAAGGGGCAAAGAGCTTAAAAAGAGCAATATTAATTTGCGAGTTAATAATAAATTTTGTTTTTTTATTTTCTGTGACCGGTTGAGTGACTTTAATAAACTGTCGGTCACCAATAAAGCTGATCTCGTTAAGAAAGATTTTTTGATTTTTAAGCTCGATACTGGTTGGGATGGTGGTAGTGACTTTATTGGTGCGGTAATCAAATGTTACTTCATTGATTGTGGCCGAGAATTCGGAACTCCAAAAGTCTTCCGTTGAAATTTTACCAGACATTTCTCCGGTAAAAAGAATGGAATAGTTTCGTGTCGTCATGTCAGAGACCATATGACTTAAAAATGGTGCAAGATCGAAATTTTTTGCATTAAAATTGATAAAGTATTCTTTTTGATTTTGCTCAGGTATAACAAATAAAAAGTCCATTTTATCATTAAGATTGACTTGCACACTTGTTTTTTTATCCGAGTTATCAAATTTAAAAAGAGCATCGCCGTAATTTTTTTTGTTCCAGTGAATAGAGTCTATTTTTGACTCGACAATGATCGTTGGATTTTTAAGCGATCCAAAGATCCGCCCAAACGCTTTAAACTGACCGCTCATTGGAAGGTTATAACTTTTAAGTCTTGAAGACTGCTGAAGTTCACCTTGATCCACATTAAATTCAAGCTGACTTTGAAGTTCGGTGCTGATTGTTCCTCGCACTAAAACCTTAGTTTTTTCTTTTTGCAGAAGAGCTTGTTGAATAATAATGATTCCATCCACCGATTCTGCTTTGATTTGGGCTTCGTTATACTCTTCACCAAACACAGAGCCCTTAAACAGCCGACCTTCAAAAATAAAACCCAATTGATTTACATCAAAGGGTGTATTGATTTGTAATCGTCCAGAACCAGAACCTAAAAAGCGATTTTCAAGATCTACTTTTTGTAAAACGATTTGTTGAATGTCTTCCATTCTAAAAAACGGCAGTTGTAAATCGCCGTTGATTCTTTCGTTAATCAGGTCAACAGCTAATTGACCAGAATAGCGGGTGGATTCGATACTGCCATCCAATTGATCAAGGTAAATTGTTCCTTTTTTATAATTGAGCTTTGTACTTAAGTTTCCAAAGTAATATTTCTCGAACTCTAAATTTTCAGATTTAATATCGATATCAAAGATAGCCGATCGACTGTCTCCTTGAGTGGATCCTTTGGCGCTAGCCTTTCCTAAAAATACGAGATCAGCAATGGGCCCAATTTCTTTAAAATCAAACTGGGGAGAGTCATAGAAAATCTTAAAGCCCGAAGAAAAATTGATAACTCCATTGGACGAGACATTTGAATTTTTAACCTGAGCTTGCGCCGTGTAAGAAATTTCATCGAGATTAGCGGTCAAAGTTCCGGCAATATTAATTTTTTCGGATTGAATGATGGATTTAGTGAGTCCGGCATTTTTAATATTAAGGTTTTCAATGGTGATACTGCCTGGGCAGCTGATGCTGAATTCTTTGTTGTAATTACCTTTACAGCTCAGTAAACCGTCGGCCGTGAGCCAAACAGGTATTGTAGCAATATTTGATTCTTTTAAAAAACTTTGAATTTGGACTTTATTCAGTTTGATCTCAGCTGAGATTTCTTTGTTGTTCGCCAGTTCGATATTGAGGTCATTAATTTCAACATGATTATTGCCATGTAAAACAGCTTTAATTTTTTTAACTTTAACTAAGTTTTGATTCTTAGCTTGTAGAGAAAGAGAAATGTTTCCCAATTTTAATTTTTCATACTTTAAGTTTTCTATCTGGGTTTCACTGCTGACTGTAAATTCTTTGTCACTTTGATTTTTTGAAAGTTGAAAGTCGGCTTTAATATCTCCTTTAAGCTGTTCAAGCTCTTTAATCTTCATAAAAGGTTTTGCCCAAAGATAGATATCTTCAAAAGAAGATTTCAGACGAGTCTTTAATTGGACGTCTGTCATTTTTTCGGGATAGTTGTTTTCATTGAGCCAGTGACCGGAAGCAATAAAATAAGAATCATCTTTGACGATTTTTATTTTAGCGATGGACACTGTGTTTTTAGTCACCATCAGTTGAGACTCTAAAATAAAATCGATTTCACCCTTAAGGTCTTTATAAGATAAAAGAGGATCTTTTATGCTCAGGATAAGACTACTTTTTTCATTAAATGCATTGATTTGTAAATTCTGAGTTTTTAACCAGATCTTGTCATCGATGTTGAGATTGAGTTTTATTTTCTGCAAGATCAGTTCAGAAAGGGGGATTTGACTCAGAAGCTCATCAATTTTAACTTCGCCAATCAGTAGATCTTTATTCTCTTTATTGGGGTCAGTCTTTACTTTTAAATCGATAGCCGCTTCGTCCACTTTAAGAACTTTAATCCAAAATTTTCCCATGATGATATCAAGAAGCGAGGGGCGTAATGAAACCTTAGAAATTTTAAAAGGTTTTATCATTTTGGTGAGTTCACCCTTAGGAGTAATTTCACTATTAATGATTTCAACTTCAAGGGGGATTAAAGAAAGATGGGCCCGTTCAATTTTGATTCCCACTGGAAAACTTTTATCTTTGCTCAAGGATTCAACATAAGCTTTGGCCCATTTTTCGAGCTTTGGTTTCTCCCAGATATAGAGATAGGTGAAGCTGGCGAGCAGTAAAGTGAGTAGAGTATAAAGGACTGCTTTTTTCCAATTAATCAAAGCTGTCCTCTTTCCAGGTTCTTAAAATTTGATCAACGGATTTAAAATCAGGTCGCATCAAGGATATTTGCTCCATCACCTGAGTGGCTTTTTCTTTTTCACCCAGCTTCCAAAAAGCTTGTGATTGAGCATAAAGGATCGAGAAGAGGGCATCAGGCTTATTGGCATATATTTTTTTTAGCTTTTCACAATGCTGCAAAAGAATCAGACTTTGCTCGCCACTGGATAAGTAGTCAAGAAGTTGCCAATTTTTTTGAGCTCCCTCTTCTGTTTGTTCTATAAATTCTAAGGCCGATTGGTTGTCACCAAAACTCCGCATAAGAAATGCAAAGTCACCAGCCAGTTTTTTATCGTTTTTTAAAAACTCAATGGCTTGATTCTTGATCGACTGAAGCCATATTTTTTCTTCTTGGGTATTTTGATCTTTCTCGGGGCTGTATTCAGCTGTCTTTTTCTTTCTCGAATTTTTTTGCAGAACTTTTTCGGCTTGATTTCTTTCGATGCTCGAGATGATCTTTTTTGTGGAATACTGATTGGGGTAAATTTTATTAAGCTCTTTCATGTACTCAGCGTACTGATGCTCAAGCCTTTCTGATTTAGCGATTTCGGCAGAGCTTAAAATCTCATTTCGTTTTTTGTTGAGGTTAAATTGATGATTTTTTCTTTTAAGATCTATCAGGCGACTTAAAAAAGTACTGCTCTTATTTTCTTCACTCAGATACATCTCTCCAGGAAAGCAGATGGCCTCAAGTTCTTTTTGTGTTTCTTGCGAGATCTGGATTTTATGTTTTTCTAGTAAAGTGAGGCTCAGTATCCATGGCAGATCCGAAGCTTGATTTTGTAAATCAATCACCCAGAGGTAGATAAATGTTCTGTATTGTCTGGCTTGCAAAAGAAAGCGGTAAGCTGTCTCTTTATCCTCGGGATAGAGATCGCTCCAGATTTTTTTGAGTTGATCTCGTAAGCCTTTGGCATCCCGATTTTTGAGATAAGAGATCAGTGCAGTTTTCCAAGTTGTCGTCAACGAGTGCCTCTAATAGATTGTGTTTTATGATATCTATATTATGACGTTAAAAATGATGGGTGTCTGCTTTGATGCGTCAAAGCCTGTCATTCGTCTTGAAGGACTTTGGGACAGTCTTATTAGAGAAAGAATTTAAAAAATAAAAACTTTTAAGAGTTTGCTCTTTCCATGTACTCGCCTGTGCGAGTATCCACTTTAAGAGTGTCCCCTTCGTTAATGTGTAAAGGAACATGGACCACAAGTCCGGTCTCAAGAGTGGCTGGTTTTGAACCACCGGTCACTGTACTGCCTTTAAGGCCAGGGTCAGTTTGGGTGACTTTAAGTTTTACTGTGGTAGGGCAATCAATACCAATGCCTCGACCATTAAAAAACATCACTGTGACTTCTAGATTTTCGATCAGGTAATATTTGTTCTCTCCGACATCGTCTTCGTTAAGACTGAGTTGATTGAAATTTTCTTTTTCCATGAAGTGGTAACCATTTTCATCTTGGTAAAGATATTGGCAATCACGAGTCTCAACATCGGGAACTTCAAATTTCTCACCCGATTT
>CAYMBT010000172.1:0-6223 GCA_964388755.1 uncultured Pseudobdellovibrionaceae bacterium
AAGCCTGAAACTTTAGGACAAGTCCCGCAAAAAAAATTCGATGAGCACGTTAATGTGATTGAAGCTGCAGCCAGTGGTGCCAGCGACGGTATGAGGCTTGCCGTGAATGTGGCGGCCATGCTTCTGGCTTTTGTGGCTCTCATTGCAATGCTTGATGCTATTTTTATTCAGCTGGGAGACTGGATCGGGTTTGAAAACTGGGGAGCACTGATCACACCAGATTTTCAGCTCTCTCAAGGTCCCCCACAACTTTCTTTAGCTTTTCTTCTGAGTTGGATTTTTAAACCCATGGCTTTTTTCATGGGGATTCCGCTTGTGGATACAGGTCTTGCAGGAGTTTTGATTGGAAAAAAAATAGTTTTTAACGAATTCATTGCCTATCTTGATTTAGCAAAATCCACCGACCTTCTACAAGCTCGATCTTCAATTATACTTTCCTACGCCCTATGTGGATTTGCTAACTTCTCGTCTATCGCCATTCAAATTGGTGGAATTGGCCCCCTGATCCCAGAAAGAAAAAAAGAGATTGCACTTTTTGGCATAAGATCTGTGATCGGCGGAAGCCTTGCTGCTTTTATGACGGCAGCCCTTGCTGGCGTTCTTCTTTAATTTAAAAAAATTAATTTTTTTATTACAAAACCCCAATTGATCCAGCTTAAAGTCCAGTTCTTTTACCAAGCTCTTAACTTCTTAAGAGGTTCAACCGAAGTAGGTGTTAACGGTAAGCCGCCTCATCAGGGGGAAGACAGAAGACGCGTTTCGCACTTCTTTAGTTCACTCAACAAGTGGAACGTTGCGCGGCCTTATCGTTGTTTTTTTATTCCCAATCATTGATTTCAACAAAAGTATCCAGACAAAAATACTAATTTTCTTTAAAAAAGTTTTTTAAAACTTTTTGATTCAATGGGCGGTTCAGGTCGCGAGTAATTATATTTGAAAATATTCTATTCCAATCTTCAGAGGGGTGAGAGTCGAAAGGAATTTCCATATATTCAATGGGAAACTGTTTTTTAGAGATTTCACCGTAATAAAGATAATGAATCCCAAAGGAATCTAAATGATCAAAAAAAGATTGTGGTATCTTTTCACTGGGCTTTGTAAACACCACAAAATCAGATTCGGGATAAATTTTGGAATAGTTATTTTTTAATTGCCTTAAGGCTTTTGCATAGCCCTCATAATGGTGCTCACCAATTTTAGAAAAATAAATATCTAACCCAAAAGTGTGAATCAACCAGGATTTTCTTAAAACTCTCACTAGTGGAAACCACCAAAGATAGTCCTTCCAAACACCCTTCCAAACATATTTCTGATCATTTTCAGACCAAACCAGGGCAGCGCCAAGTTCGTTCCAACGAATCATTTGATCTAAAAAAGGATACAGCCGTGGGATATGAATCTTTGGGGAAAAGTAGATCAGAGCCAGACCACGCTTGGGCTCAAAATGGTTCCAATGATTAAAATGCTCTGTACTGATTATAAAGTCAGCCACACTTCCCCCAGGGCGACTGGGGTTATAGACTTTACTTTCAGTCCAATAGGTTTGTAGAAAGCTAGCTAAAGTTTGCTTTTCACTCAGCCCCTGACCAAAAATGATAGAACAACCCACCGTCAATAAATGACTTTTAAAATCATGATCTGAACTGACAACCTTGCGGTGCCCCCAAGAATCTATGTTGTATATGACGTCAAATATAAGGTTATCATCTTTATAACAATTGTGCCGAGCCGATACATTTTTATTCAATTGAGGATAGTTGTTGCTCAGTCGTTGAAATAAGTTAGACCAGTTACAGTTTAAATCTTCTTTTTCTGGTGGCAGACTTCGATTTTCAACGGAGTACTCAACCGGGGGATTGTGGTCAATCTCCAGTTGGTGACTGCCTTTCGTTTTTTTAAACAACATATTTTTATTAACTCTCTGAGACTTGGCTTGGGGCGGATAACCCATTTGAACGAGAATAAAACTTAAGAATTCTAGTGAGAAAATGAAAACAGTAAAAACAATAGAAAGCTTAAAAATATGAGTTGAAAACTTTTTTGGAGTCATAAAATACCGACTTAAATCTTATAATCTAAGCGCACTTCAACACAATACAATTAAACCATAAACGCGATGATATGATCCATTAGAGTTGAAAAAAAATGGAAAGAACGACTATAGACACTGATTTTTTAGATTCTTATCTTTATTTAAAAAACAACTTTCAGTCAGCTGACTCACTGCCCTAATGCTTATTTTATTTCTATTCAAGCCTTACACTTTAATAATGGAATTAATTATTGAGTTTTATTTATTTTTGCGCACGCGAAAAAAATATTGGCTTATACCCATTCTTCTAGCCTCATTCATTATTGGAGCTCTAGTTGTATTCTCGCAAAGCTCTGCTGTTGCCCCTTTTATTTATACAATTTTTTGAGATGATATGAATATTATTGGTCTCTCTGCATTTTATCATGATAGCGCAGTCGCCCTTCTTCAAGAGGGTCAGCTGACATACGCCGCCCAAGAAGAAAGATTTAGCCGCATCAAACATGATGCTAGTTTCCCAAGTCTTGCTTTGTTAAATAGCCTTCAACAAAAAAAACTTAACCTTAAAGATATCGATGCCTTCGTCTTTTATGAAAAACCACTTCTAACCTTAGAGCGACTGTTAGAGACCTATCTGAATTATGCCCCCCGAGGGCTCTCATCTTTTATGAAAGCCTTTCCACTTTGGTCGAAAGAAAAAGTTTTTCAAAAAAGAAATATTATTAAATATCTTAAAAAAATAGATCCCACATTCAACCCTACCCAAAAAATTTTCTTTTGCGAGCATCACACTAGCCATGCCTCTTCCACTTATTACTCAAGTCCTTTTGAAAAAGCCGTTGTATTGACTATGGATGGTGTCGGAGAATGGGCGACCACATCTGTTCATTTGGCTCAAGATCATCAGTTGCAAAAAAAAGAAGAAATCCATTTTCCACACTCCCTAGGACTTTTTTATTCAGCCATGACCGATTATGCCGGCTTTAAGGTGAATTCGGGTGAGTATAAACTGATGGGGCTTGCTCCCCATGGAAAACCAATTTTTAAAGAGCTTCTTTTAGAAAAGTTATTTGTCCTTTATGATGACGGCAGTTACAGACTCAATACCGAATATTTTGATTACCCGGTGGGACTGAACATGTGCAGCGCAAAAATGAAGACTCTTCTACGGTTTGAAAAACGCGCACCTCAAAGTCCTATTCGCCAAGTGGACAAAGATTTAGCAGCATCAAGCCAAGCCGTTCTCGAACATGTGACCCTATTAATGATCAAGGCGATTCATTCACGGTATCCTTTAGATCATCTCTGCCTAGCCGGTGGAGTCGCCTTAAACTGTGTTCTTAATAGCCAAATAAAGAAAGAGTCCCCTTTTAAAAAAATATGGATTCCGCCAGCCAGTGGTGATGCCGGTGGCGCTATAGGTGCAGCCTATTACTACTGGCATAATGAACTTAAAAACAAAAAAAATATAAATCCCTTACAAAGTGCCTACCTCGGTGGTGCTTATACCACTGAAGAAATAAAATCGGATCTCGATCTGTGCTGTGCGGTTTACTCTGAACTTGAACCCCCACAACTTATTGAAGCCTCAGCTCTTGCTCTTGCCAATGGTCAGTGTATGGGTTGGTTTCAAGGCTCTATGGAGTTCGGGCCAAGAGCATTGGGGCACCGCTCGATACTCGCTGACCCAAGAAATCCGCAAATGCAAAACATCCTCAATCAAAAAATAAAGTTTCGTGAAAGCTTTAGACCCTTTGCTCCGGTGGTCATGAAAGATAAAGCAAAAGATTGGTTTGATTTGGATGATTCTCCCTTTATGCTTTATGTGGCGAAGGTCAACTCTAGTGAAAATGCCAAAAAAATACCCGCTGTGACTCACGTTGACCTGACTTCTCGCTTGCAAACTCTTGATGACAAAACCAATCCCCTTCTTTATCAAGTCATCAAAAAGTTTGATGAAATCACTGGGATTCCCATGCTGATTAACACCAGTTTTAATGTTCGAGGAGAACCGATTGTTGCCTCTCCACAAGATGCTTTTCGATGTTTTATGGGTTCAGATCTTGATGTACTTGTGATCGACCGATTCATTCTACAAAAAAATCAGCAGATCCAACAGTATGATGATGATTTTCATAAAACATTTGCACTGGACTAAGGAAACCCATGAAATCAAAACTTCATCACTTAAAAGATATTAACCGTGTCAGTTATCCGAAATGGCTTAGACCCATCGTTACGCCTTTTTTTAAAATTCAACATTTCTTAGGATTGATCATAAATCCCATTCTATTAGTCATTTTTTATTATTTCTTTGTGACACCAATCGGAATGGCTTTTAGATTGTTCTCGGGACAAAGCTTTAAAACCCAAAAAAAACGAGAACAGAGTTCTTGGGTTTACGCCAACAATCCAAAAGTTGATATAAAAAGACAATTTTAAGAGCTGATTGAATTCGTTTTGTTTCTGATTGCAAGTTACAGCTGAAAATAAAAAAGCCAACACTCATAAAATGTTGGCTTTTTTTGATTAAAAAAATGAAAGATTAATTAAACTTTCTTTTGTACTGCTCTATGCAATTCTTTTGATCAAGAGGGTGAAACCCTAAACATTCATTAGCACAGCTGACAGATTTTGACTTAAAATACATCGTTCCTTGGGTTGACTCACACTTGGCACTCTTGAGAGCTTCTTCTTTGAAGCGAGCATTTAATACGACATCTTTTGTTTTATCATTACCGATGAATTTAAGATCAAAATTTGAGAATTGGGCCTTTGCCGATTTGGTGACGTAAAAAACAGCAAAACGCTTTAAGAACAAATTAGGTGGTACACTGATCGGTGTAGCCAGGATATGATTATCAGGAATCAAACCACGGGTGTCAGTTTTTAATGTGTTTTTAACATTGTCACGAACTTGAATAAAATTATCGACGGCAATGGTTCCAAATCCAGCAGCAGAAACCCCGGCAGCCATTTTTGCATACTTGGGATCTTTTGATAAAGCAGCACTAACTCCTGCAATGGCACCGACTCCAGCCATAAAGGTTTGAAAGTTGTAGTTATCCCGTTGAATTTTATTTTGAATACCTTCAGACCAACTCACCAAGTCTTGACCGACCACAATCTTAACATCTTTTTTTAGGTCATCTTTCAATTCCATATAGATATTTTCGAAACGTAAATAATCTTCGGCTTTATTTTCAAGAGTGAATTCAAGGGTAATAAAGTTATCAGTGGACATCTGATTATTAACTTCAACACTCACTAAAAGTGGGCTTTGAGCACCGTCTTTGGTAGAAGCCATATTATCTTTGTGCACACCAACACAAGAACTTAAGGTTAAAAGTAAAATTGCTGAAAAACGTAAAAGCATGGGGGCTCCTCAAAAATAGGTTTAAAAATTTTTATGTGTTAAGTCTGCCTACAAACCAAGTATAAGTCGAGATTTTTGGCACCTTCTCAATTATTTACACTTTGTTTAAAGTGAGGAAAACTTTAAGAATAATTGATACTTTAGCCTTTTTAATCGGCTTAAAATTGTCTTTTTTTGGTGACAGAGAGTTGCAATAATCTCGACCGAAGGTGGGTCTTGATCAGAAACATTATCCCCTTTTGTGTAATAGAGACCTTCTTTTTTCTCGACCAAACGATGGAGCAGAAACTGATCCTTTGGACGAACAAGAATAATATCTCCAGGATGGATCTTTTTATCATAGGGGATCAGGGTGACTTGATCGCCAGAAAAAAGAGTCGGGTACATACTCGTACCTCGAACAGTGATGCTCACTGATTTTTTGTTTTTAAGAATCTCTTCAACTAAGAACCAATCCATTGGACTCCTTAGTGCAAATACTATTGGGTTCAAAACTTATTTTTTCGTTCACAAAATCCATGAGCTCTAATTGGTCGGTGAATGTACAAAGTTGATCCAATTGACTTGAGTGTTCACAAATGACTAAGATTTTATCGCGACAAACCCACTCAACTAATTTTAACAGCTTTTTAAAACTCAACAAATCAAGTCCATGACTGGGCTCATCGAGGATCAAGAGATCGGGCTCCAGCATCAGTTCTCGTAAGAGTGCGAGCCTGGTTAATTGTCCCTTAGATGGATTAAGATTTAGACTCGCGATAGATCGTTGTAAAATCTGGGGTGATGAAATTAAAGTTTTTAACCAAAGAGCTTCA
>CAYMBT010000173.1:0-6186 GCA_964388755.1 uncultured Pseudobdellovibrionaceae bacterium
AGGCTTGTTTAATATCTTGGCTTTTGGTTTTTTTAGTAATCAATAAGGCATCATCAGTATCGACCACAAGCAAATCATCAACACCTGAGATCACAATTTTCTTGGCATTTAACGAGTGGGCAAAGCAATTTTTTGAATTGATTTCTAAAGTGTCGGCTAAAGATTTTGAAGGATGACTTTTTGCAATTTCAGAAAAATCATCCCAAGAACCAAGGTCACTCCAGCCCATATCACAAGGGATATTGACGTGATTCGTGATGTGCTCCATCACGCCGTAATCAAGACTTTGTGATTCAATGGCGTGATAGACTTCAGATAAATTTTTAAAACTTAAAGGGGAAAGCGAATCAAATTTGAGTTTCTCAAGCTCTGACCAAAGCTTTGGCATATGTGTTTTAAAGGCTTCGATCATGGTTGAAACCTTAAAAACAAAAATACCAGAGTTCCAAACAAAGTGTCCAAGATCTAAATACTTTTGGGCAGTTTTAAGGTCAGGCTTTTCTTTAAAACCATTGACCTTAAAAGCTTTTAAGCTTTGCCCTTCTTTAAAGCTCTCTTGAAGACAATCAATATAACCAAAGCCCGTGGCTGGATAATGGGGTTTAATTCCTAAAGTCACAATTTGACCATTCTCGGCACAAGCTTTTGCCAATTCAACGGCGTTTAAAAAAACTTTTTGGTTTTCGATAAAATGATCAGCCGGGTAAATCCCTAAAATTTCGTTTTCTCTTTGCAGCTCTTGTAAAACACGACAAGCTAATGCAACAGCGGGGGCCGTGTTTTTGCCAACAGGTTCAAAATAAGTTTGGGTCACTTTTAGATTTTGATTTCTAATTTCGCTTTCGGTGAGTCCCTTAAGACTCTCAGAGGTACAAACTTGAACTTCGCCAAGGTGACTGAGCCGCTGAACAGTTTGGGTAAAAAGTGATTGCTTAAAAAGCGGGGCAAATTGTTTTGGTAGCTTTTCACGAGACAAAGGCCAGAGTCTTGAACCCACACCACCAGATAAAATAAGAGAGATCATTGAAACCTCTTTTTTAAAAGAGCCATGGTGGTTTGACAAAGATCCACATCAGAGAGAACAAAAATATGAATCCCCGGTGCCCCACAGTTTTGCAGTCTTTCAACCAGTTCGATAAAAGGTGCGATCACAGACTCATCGATCTCGCCTGCTTTATGATCCAGCGGAAGCTGCTTCAAATACCAATCAGGTACTGAGCAGCCAAAGCGTGTTCGCATCACATGACCTTGCTTTTGTGATCTTAAAATACGAAGTCCAGGTAATATGGGAGCCTGAATTCCATTTTGAGCCAGGTCAGAAAGTAAAGCAGCATATGGTTCTGGATCAAAAATCATTTGGGTGATGCCGTACTCTGCACCTGCCTTAAATTTTTTAAGAGAGAACTCAAGGCGCTCTTTAAGATCAGGATGCTCGGGATAGATCGCGGCCCCTATACAGAAATCAGTCGCCTCGCGGCCATCGACCTTAAAGCCTTTACGCTCTAAAAACTTTCCTTGATTCAGATTTTTAATTTGTTCGATCAGTTGGTAGGCGTAAGAGTATCCATCTTTATGGGGCACCCAATCGGTTTCGCCCATGGGTGGATCGCCCCTTAAGGCTAAAATATTTCTAACCCCAAAATAATGATGATCGATCAATTGATTTTCTATGTCTTGGGGTGTGAGATCACGACAGGTAAAATGAGCGATACAGGGTTTGATAAATTGATCTTTGATGGTCTGGGCAATGGGAAGACTGCCACCACGCAGTGATCCGCCAGCCCCTTTGGTGACCGATAAAAAATCCACTCCGCTTTCGACCACTTTTTTTAAACCTTCGATTGTGACGCGCATTTGCTCGCCGTTTCTGGGTGGGATGACTTCGGCAGACAGTGTAAAGGGCTTTGTTTTAAGTACATCAGTGATTTTGTGGTCACGGCTATAGCCCAATGTGGTTTTTGTGATGGTAGAATTTATAGCATTCATTTTAGGCCTCACCGGATTTATAGCGAATGGATAATCCTAACAAAGGAAGATAGGCTACGGCAACAATGACTAAACCTAGGTCACTGAGCATAGCTGCGAGATTCGACAATGGGAACAGCCATAGAATCAACACCAGAGTATAGAAGGCTGAAACCTTACGGTGCGACCACCCCTGAGCCATCAGCTTATGAAATAAAAACATTTTATGGGCATTAAAAACTCTCTCAAGACGAAAGATCCGACGAAACAAAACGTAGGTTGTATCAAAAATAAAAAAACCAAAAATAATAATATGAGAATAAAATGAAATCCCAGCATAGGCCTTAGAGATCAAAGCTAAAGAGGCAAATAAAAATCCTAAAAAGTAACTGCCCGTGTCCCCCATAAAAATCTTAGCCGGCGTCCAATTAAAAACAAGAAAGCCACTGACCGTATAAGCGATCAAACAATAAATCATGGCCAGCTCGCTTGAGCCATTGATGTAACAGACCACAGCCATCAACGCTGATCCTGCGATGGCGGTCGATGATGCCAAACCATCGGCCCCATCCATGAAGTTATAAAGGTTAATGAACCAAGCAATAAAAAAGATGCAAAATAAAAAGTTGATCCAAAAAAAATTGGGTAAAAAAGAAATGTTCATGCTGACCGTAAAACCTTGGGTCACAAAATAATAAATCACGATGGCCACAAAAAAATGAACAACCAATCTAACCAGGGCTGAAAGTGTATAACGATCATCAAGCCAACCTAATATCACAACAAAGGGGCCGCCAAACAAAAGGGGTTTAACAATTTGATCGTACTCTGGATAAAACCAAAAAAGGCCAGTGGTGATTAGAGTAAAAACAATAAAGAAACTTAATCCCCCACCCTTTGGTGTTGGAATCAAATGCGAGCTTCTTTCGTTGGGTGCATCAATCATCCCCAAAGGACGAGCAAAGTGGATCAACGCTTTCGTCAGTATCATTGTCATGAGAAAGGCTATTGAGCCGACCACACTGACCTCAAGCATATAAATAACTCCTGTTGAAAGAATTTAATAACGCAACATACCTATTTCACTAGACTATATACCACATCTTTTGATTTTGCCCAGTGTTCTTCATAGACTTATGGGAGATGAAAATATCACTTCAAGCAAGCATTATTGTCTTGCTCATATTTTGCGCAACACAATCCTTTGCTCGCCTCGAGTTTGACTCTGCCGCCAACAAAATTGAACTCTATGGACCTTACATTAAATATAACACCCTCAAAGAACCTTTTTCCCTGGGGCAATTTGAAATTGATCTGTCTGACATTCGCTTAGAAATGGATGGAGAAAATAAGCTCAACGCCGTTTGGCCGCGCTTTCTTTTAAGTTTTGGAAGCTTACAGATCATCACCAAAGATGGAGGGCGCATCCTATTAAACGAAGCGCTGATTGAGAACGAGCTTAAAGGTGATGATAAATATTTTCGTTATCCCCTCAATGATCAAAGCTCATCTTTACAAGAGGCTTTAGCCCAAGACTTTCAGGTTTGTGTTGAGCAAATGTTTAACGCTGCAAAAGTTCGGGCCTGTTCTGATTATTTTAAATTGGTTTCTGGAGTTTCGACCAAGACCCATACTGGGGCCAATGCTTCGGCGGTGAGTTTTAATAAACAAAAATCACCAAAGAATGCTCAGATCAGTCTGAGCAAAGATCAAAAAACTATCGATTTTGAAATCAAATTTAAATCAGGATTCATCATTAGCATTCGCGACACAGTGAGACACTTAGGCCTTGAAAATATAGTGATCGATCCTTCTGAAAAACGCCTTGGTATTCTTGATGGCACAGGAGCCATTCGCCCCACACAAATCACCCTTAAGGACCGACTATTTTCTTTTATTAAAGAAAAAAATGATTTTAAAAACCAATACGAAGCCACCAAAATGTGGCCCCAAGATCTTGAAGACGCCGAAATGGAATTCGCTCCGTACCAGCTTGGGGCCTCTCTGCAACTTTATGGTTTAATTTTGCCAAAAGTACCCCCACCTTTTGAGTTCAAGCTTGATGATAAAATGCCCATTGCCACTTATAAAAAGACTGTTGAACTGACTGGGACCAAGGGCGAAAACGAAGTCCTTGCAGCCAAAAATCAAAACGAACTTTTTATTCATAACAACCAAAAAGAATTTCTTTGGAAGTTTCCGGCCACCACCAAGGGTCAAGTGAATCAAAACTACTTAAGCCTTCAACACAAAAACAAAGATTTCTTTTTTTCTCAGCGGATTTTTAGGGCCCATCAAACAGCCATTGCTGGGGCATTTGGTTTATCAACAAGCACAACCCTTGATATTGTGCCGGGATATAATTTATCAGCCGAACATTGGTTTGAAGAGATCTGGAACAAAAGCAAATACTCGTTTCAACGTTGGGGTGTGGCTTTTAACATCTACGAAACCATCCAGGGTTTTAAACCTAAAAAAGACTTTCCAGAGAAAATCAGTATTAACCCCATTCACTTGGATCTTCTTTATCGCCTTAACCAAGGGGTAAGACCTGTACAAAGTAGTTTTGGTCTTGGTCTTCGTTATCAAAATTTTACTCTCTTTAGAAGCGTGAGCCCTGACATACAAACCCAACTTTTAGGGATTGGTGGTTTTTGGCATACGGCCCCGCAAAAGATCGTGGATGATATTTTTAATATCATCCCACTTTTTCGCTATCCTAAGTGGATGGAAGTCAGCTTTTTTTATTATCCCTTTAGCTTTAGTGATGTTTCTTTAGGATTCTCTTTTTCGTGGCAGCTTAAGGGTAAAATGTTTTTTGCTAAAAGCTGGTATCTTGAAGCCGCTTTTAATGTGAATAGTGTTTCTTTTACCCAACCCACTAGTATCGGCACCACCGACCAATTTGGTATCGCCACAGCCCACGGGACTGTTGGTTTAGGGTATCTGTTTTAGGTCCCCTCACTCGAATTTAACATCAACGTACTTTAACTATGAGTTGATAAAAGCCCATCTTTTTTTAAGGCACTGGTTATGGCCTCGAAGAAACGCGTTAGTAATTTGGACCTGACTCCAATTTACTCATGAGTAAATTGGAGTCAGGTCCAAATTACTAACGTCAGAACTTTAGGCTACAGAAAAACGATAACGAGTTTGATTGTTAGCGCCCTTTTTCTTAAGAATTTTTTGTTCACACCATTGCTTAAGATCTCGACTAGCAGTTGCTGTGGATATTTCGGGCATGGATTCTATGTATTCTTTTCTTGAAAAAATATTTTCTTTAAATTTCACCTTAGCAAGCTCAAGCCTATGATTTTGACTATTATTATTTCTTTTTGCTTTTTCTATAAATTCTTCTAAAGCACTTTTTAGAATCTCTAAGTTGAACTCAATAAAGCAAGTCGATTCACCCTGCTGATCCGACCGTTCAAGCGCCAGATAATAATCAGTTTGTCTTTCGCGAATAATAGACTCTATCGGCAAATATCGGAATACTGGATTAACTTTTGATAAAATTAATGTTTGCCAAAATCGACCCATCCTGCCGTTTCCATCCATAAATGGATGAATAAACTCTATTTCGTAATGTGATATACAGGATTTAATAACTGGATGTACGTCACGATCATTTTTTAACCAATCAAAATGATTTTTTATAAGTTCTGGAACAAGCCTTGGCTGAGGTCCCGCATGTACAACATGACTTCCCTTAAGAACACCCACATTTTTATTACGAAACTTTCCAAAATCTTTAACAAGCCCTTTCATTAAAAAAGCATGGGCTTTTAAGAAATCTTTCACTTTGGTGTAATTAAAAGAATCTGACTTTTCATAAAGCAAAATGGCGTTTTGAACTTCTAAGATCTCGTTAGGCCGACCCTTTACTTTCTTGCCTTCTAGAATAGCAGAAATTTGATCCTCAGAGAGAGTATTCCCCTCGATCGCTAATGTAGAATGAATGGTCTTAATTTGATGAGATCGTCTTAGAAGTGGTCCAGGTACACTAAGACCCCTGGTCTGAACATGGCCTAACAAAAAAGTAATCTGAGTTAAACTATCAATAATTTTATTGTTGTAGGTAAATGGCGGTTTGTCCATAGCCGATAGTATCATATGATACTATCATTCGATAGCCTAAATGATTATAACGTCCCAAAAAAGGATTATGTCGTTTAATGCCGAGCAGCCACTTCTCTCACAGTTTTAATCACGTGCTCAATG
>CAYMBT010000174.1:0-258 GCA_964388755.1 uncultured Pseudobdellovibrionaceae bacterium
GCCTGGTTGCGAAGACCCAGGATCAGAAATCGTAGAAATGGGTTGCATGAAACGACTGCCGCTGACGGTTTTAAGAAATCCTAACTTTCTGGTGGATAGAGCATTAAGAAGTTCAATGAATAAATTAAAATGGATCAGTTAAAGTGAAGTTTGAAGAGCTTATTTCAAAATACAGTTGTATGAGCCTAGCGACACCAGCTGATAACCAAGAAATCTTAAAACTCAGTGAAAAAGTGCAAATGCAAACCGATTCTGGTG
>CAYMBT010000174.1:268-4755 GCA_964388755.1 uncultured Pseudobdellovibrionaceae bacterium
TTACCTTTCTTTTTCGTAATAAGGATCAATCTTTGGTGGGCTATGGATGCATTTCAATAACTCCCATGCAGATTAAAGGAAATAAAGAGTACCTTGGTTATACTAGTGATTTGCGTTTTTCATCTCAGATTGAAAAAGAAACAAAAATTCAATTTTATAAGTTTTATGAGACGGTGATTAAAGAATTTAAAAATATCGATGAACTTAAATCTTGTCAGTACATTATAGCCAGTATCCTTGATGGTAATGTTCCAGCTAAAAAAGTTATGGTTCAAAAAAAAGGTCAAAATAAAGGTCATCTGATCCATCGGCCCTTTTATTCTTATTCAAATATTAATGTGATAGGAAGTCTGTCTTTTATACAGCCCAAAAATAAAGTCGAATTAGGCAGTGAGCTTAACAAAGAAGAGATTCTTGAATTTTTAACAACCCAGCAGGGTCAAAATATATCCTGGACCAGAGAAGAGATTCTGCGTCGCCAAAAGATAAATGGATTTCAATGGCAAGATTTTTTTCTTCTCAGAGATCAAGATCAAAAAATAATGGCTTGTTGCGCTCTTCTCAGTGATTATCGATATAGAAGAGCTCAAGTTGAAAATCTAAGTCTTGGCATTCGATTAAGCCAAGTGGTGACATCAATGCTTGGCCGGCCTCGCGTTGAAGAGAATACTCCTCTTCGAATAGGATATCTGAGTTTTCTTAAAGTCAGTGAAATGAATCTTAATAAACGTTCTCAAATATTGAGTCAGTTTTTTAATGCTATTAATATCAAAGAACGCAGTCTTCCTAAAAAAGATCGATTTCATTCGATCACAGTTCATGAACCCAGCCATTTTAACATGGGGGTGCGTTTGCTAAAACGAGGACATGTCAATATCCAGCTCCCTGCGACTTTATATCAGGTCATTCACGAAAGTGATGTGAATGAACAGAATCTGCTGCCCATTCAAAAACAACGTCCCGATTTTGATGTGGTTTTTCATTAAATCATAAGTTTTATAGCTCTTGAAATTCAATTTCCACATGCAATAAACTTATACGGATTATTTTTTTAAGGTGAATATGAAGTTCATTGATCTTAGAATTTTGACTATCAGTGATTCAATATATCCGAAAATAATGAAAATTTTATAGATTAATTCGTCATTAAGGTAATTTTGAAGGCTTTTGCCTTAAAATTCGATTTTATTTTTTTGAGATATTTTGTTTTTTTGCAAACAGCTCTAATTGGAGATAATTTTTACTGAAATTAAAATTTCAAGGAGAGTTTACGCTAATGATTCAAATCAGTCGATTGGGAAAATTCCTTATTATACTATCTTTGTACTTAGCCTATCCACTGGCTTTAGCACAGGATCAAGAACCTATAATTGTCATTGAAGATTCTGACAATGATCTCAATTTAGATACTCAAACCTTGAAGGGCGAGCTTATGTTATCTTGCCAGGACCAACAAGAACTTGAGGACGGTACAGGTTTTAGTATTAAGATTTATAAGAATACTGAAGCCCCGGGTCTTTTTATCAGTGAACTCAAAGGATCTGATACTCAACCGCAACTTTTCATGCAAACTTGGTTTCCACTTTTCACCTATGTCTCTGGATTTTTCAATGAGGCCACCGGAGAATATCAGGCTGGGTCCTATGTTGAAGTCAAAGTTCCATTTATTGAAACCCAAGAAATGACTCAATTCATTGTTCAGATCCACGAAGAAGACGGGGAGTTTAAATTACTGGTAATGCCCACATCTATGGGACTACTCACGTTTTATCCCACCGACTGCGTCAGCAAGATGGTATGGACTGACACATACGGAGCACCGAGAACAGCCCCCAAAGATTGAGTTCTTTAAAAGCCGTAAGTGAGTGCAGCCATCATCTGACTAAACTCAGAATCATTATTGGTTAGAGCCGATGTCGCCGTTTGCTGTCCCATTCCTAGGAAGCCACCCCAAAGAGCTCCGCTCTCAACTTTGTATTGGTAAAAAAGGCGAAACCCAATGTGGGTCGAAGTTCCACCAAGGCCATTGTACTGAGCGATCAAACCGTAGCTTGATTTCTCTCCACGCCGAGCCACTTGAAGACCGACTCCCATTTGACTGTGGGTGAATGAGGTTTGGGTTTCGGTTTCATCTTGTCCCAAAGCTAAATATTCAGCGTAGATTCCTAAAAGTGTATTGCCCAGTTTAAATTCAGGCCCCGTTCCAAGAGAGAAACTATAAAATTGTTGACCTGATAAAGGCATTGCAAAATCAAGTTGTACTCGACCCACGAGATTCCACAAGTAGGCTTGGGTACCAAGAAGGGCTGACACTAAAGGTGACATGGCACTTTGAGACTGGGTCGGTGTTGTGTAAGCCAGTTGCGCTAGCCCCAGTCCCAATTGTCCGTTAAAAAAACTTTCTGTTTTTTTAACAATCACAGTGGGCGCTTTGCTGGCGCTTAAGCGCGAGCGAATTTGAAAACTAAAATTAGAATCTTCCCACTGGTAATTGAATGAGGCTAGGGAACTTTGTTGATCACCCAGTTGGCGAGCATCATAGATTTTCCATCGTTCACCTTTACCACTGAGTTCAAAGCTATTGCTGGTTCGAAGTTCAAGCTCCCGGGGGACAGATACATGAACAAGATTTTTTTCTTTATTTTTTGTGCATTTAAGGCCCACAAAAATCACTTTTTTATCAAGCTTCTTTTCTGGAACACTAATCCCCATGGGCGAGCAGCCGGTGTTGAGTAGGACAGACTTTTTAAGCAAAACATCAGCTTGATAATTCACCTGCTGACCTGATTTAAGAGTAATTTGTAGGCTATTGCTCATGCCCCCTAAGAAAACTAAAAGTCGCCCAGGATTTTTTTGCCATTTCGGCTGAAACTCGACACCCTCACCGGTCACGTTGCTCACACCACTGTTATCAGGAAGTGGAATCTGGGTGAGCACACCAAGGACTTCAGCATTCTCAGAAGTCTTAATAAATTTAAAAACCCCTTTGCTGGTTACTTCTCTTTGGGAGTCACTTTTTAAAAGAACGTTAACACCTTGTGCAAATACAGAAGAGGTCAAAAGGAAACTCGTTAAAAAAACATACAATTTTTTAGCCATAGTCTTCTATGATGAGTGATTGATTTTTTTTTGGCAATACTTTACGACTTAGACAAAGGTCTAGCACAAGAGTTGTAAAGCTAACACCCTCAACAGAGTCATTTTATAGTTTGCATACAGTGATATATCGTAACAGCAAAGGCTCAGTCTAAAATGAATCTAATTATAAAAAAATTATTATGCTTAATTGTGTTATTTCTTTTTTTAATTCGCGCTGAGGCTGAAACCCATCCACTCATTGATGAAATGGATTTGCGTTACTCTTATCTCAATGATCCTTTTGATAATGGTTATACTGAAGAGAGGTATAATAAAGTTCTTCTTCATCTCAAAAAAATCTATCAACCGATCATTGAGTCCTTAGGTGGAGTTTTTATTATTAAAGCTGATTGGGGAGACGGTGCTGTGAACGCTTGGGCCTCAAGAATTGGCAATGAATATGAACTCGAGATTCCCGGAGGCCTGGCTCGATACCATTTGGTCAACGAACAGGCTTTTATGCTGACCATTTGCCATGAGTTGGGACATTTGCTGGGCGGTGAACCACATTCTTATCTGATCAGTTACGAGGGGCAGTCTGACTACTATGCCACTTTGAGTTGTGTTGAAAAATTATTTAACGACTTTGATTTCATCTCTAAAAATCAAGATTCAGCCGTAAAATTTTGTGAAAATCATGAGCCAGAATCCATCTCTCTTTGCCAAAAGAGTTTAAGTGGTGCAGTCAGTATAACAGCTGTTTTTGCAGAGCCCCAACAAATACCTTGGCCTGATCTGCTAACCCCTAGCCCAAAAACTGTCACCGCCACTTTGCAGGGCCATCCAGATCCCCAGTGTCGCTTAGACACTTATGTCGCAGGACTTTTAAAAGCTCATCGTCCATTGTGTTGGTACAAACCCTAAGACTTAAGACATCATCCATTAAATCTCTTTTTAATTCTTTAACCCTATGCTAAAAGCTCCCCTATCCATAGGGGGATCAAAATGAAATCAATCATATTTATATTTATTCTACTCACTGCTCTCAATTCACAAGCTCTCAACTGCGAGGTGTTAGTTATCACTGATAAAGAATTCATCGAAGAAACTTTTATCGCACCTGTTGAGAGCCAAGGTCATGATGTGCCAGAAATGACAGTCACTGGTACAAACCACGAAGTCACAGCCATGGCAGACGGTAAGTGGCTTGGACTCAGCTGGAGAAGTAATTCAGTCCTAGTGGCCGAATCCATTTCTTTGATTCGTGATGTGACAACTCAGCCCCGAGTACTGATTATGTATAATCCACAAAATACCGAAGAGCAGGTTTCAATCAACTGCAACGAATAGTTGAATTATTTTATTGGTTAATAGGGAACGAAATTTTTTAATTTTAATTTTAATTTTAA
>CAYMBT010000174.1:4788-6169 GCA_964388755.1 uncultured Pseudobdellovibrionaceae bacterium
CAAAATAAAAAAGCCATCCTTAATGAGGATGGCTTTTTGAAAATCTAAATCTTGGTTTTAATTATTTACCTGTACGACAGCTTTGAACACCATTGCTATCGATATTGGTTTTAGTACTTACAAAGTAGTCAATAATTTGTTGACCATTAGAAAGCACTTCTTCATCCACTGAAGCTTCTTCGGCAACGAGGTTAAAGGTTTTAACTTCACCGTTGCTATAACGAATGCTGAGGTATACAGAACGGGTCGATACGCTCTCTTTTGTTCCCTTAGAAATCGTTGATGAATTCACGAGGCTTAAAAGATTTTGCTCAAGAGCCTGAAAACCTTCGTCATCAGCACTTGAAGAGATACCTTTAAAACAATTTGAGCTGGTGTTGATATAAATGTTAGAACTCACATTAGACCAGATGATGGGCGTGTTACCATCGTCATACTGGATCTCAGTAGCATCTGTGGTTCTTTGTGTTGGGGCTACATCGCCGCCGCCTCCACCATTATTTTTTTTACCGCAATTAGCGACTGTGAAAGCTAAGGCCATCACACTGAGTATTTTTATTAAATTTTTCATTTTAGGCCTCCTCAGGCAAAATTTATTTTTTTTATAATTCATCATTAATATCGTTAAAAATGGCGATCATGACTTTGTAGCCACTCACCTCTAATGCCCCAGAACTGAGGTAGTCAGCCTCGGCCTCACCATTGCGTGGCAAATAACTGGGGACTCGTCCGCTATAATTAAGCATTGTGCCTTCTAAACATTGGCTGGATAGTTTTCCAGTGATGGTTTCAAAAAGACATTTAGAGTGATCGCGATAAAGGCGAATACAGCCGCCTGAGTCTCTGCGGCCTAATTTTTCAGTTAAATAGGTTCCGTGAATAGCCACGCCTGAAGTCTGTCCATTTTGATAGGTGTGATAAAGAAACATGCTCTCATACATTTCAGCATCGTTATTGTTTTCATCTTTAAAAGTGCGAGAGAAGTAACGTGAATGCATTCTTGTGGGATCAAATTTAAAGACGCCGGTAAAGGTTTCAATTTTTTGTCCACAGGGAAGACCTGATGAAATGGGCCAAACTTCAAGACGCTTCCAAGTGCTTAAATCATTACTTGAACTTGTTCGAACGAGAACTTGCATTCTTTGTGCACTTTTTGTGGCGGCCGTATTTTCGCCGCGCGGACTGACATTGAGAAGAAGTAGCATATCAAAGTAGTGAAGCATCTCAACTGGTCGACGGAGTTCGGGGGACCAAACATGACGGTTCACTAGATCTAAAACTTCAGCCTTTGTTTTTCTCCAAGAGCCTCGTAAAGGAAACTTTTGTCCAAGACTTGTGTAAAGTAACGGAAATTGAGCTTCAACAGAGGCCTGCTCAATTG
>CAYMBT010000175.1:0-6166 GCA_964388755.1 uncultured Pseudobdellovibrionaceae bacterium
GCCTGCTCAATTGTGGATTGATTTTGCCGAGTTGATCGAAATTGAACATAATCTAAAGTATTATCGACTCGTAATTCTTCATCACAAGCAGCAAACTCTTGTAGAAGTAACTCTTCGCCACCTGAAGTCTCTTCGATCACAGCTTCGCTATGATCATGTTGACTGCTACAAGCTGATAGCAAAACTGTAAAGCTTAAGGCTATCAGTGTGAGAGTTTTAAATATAAAGACAAAAAAATTCTTATTCATCAAAATAAGAGTATTTCAGTATCTATGCCAAACCCGTTCGGTTTAGGCGCAAGGATTTTAAGGGTTTAGAGTGGGTTTTTAAGGAAGTGCACTCGGACACACAGCCAAGCTTAATGGAGTGACAATTATGGCGCTCAACTGCTGATTCAGTAGACAGCCTGATATCAAATCCAGGGCAATATCTAAAACCTCTGCGAACATGAACATATAGTCACTGTGTTCAAAGAGAGTGGGACCATTGGGTGCCAGGCCCTATTTGAGTAAGCGATGCAGCAAGTGAGAGCTAACCATTTTAGAAACGTCTCAAAATAAGACAATATTTATTAGCCCCAGCAACTCAACTCCTCAAAAACTAAACAATAGAGAGTTATTAGCAAAGATGCACCCATATCCAGCAAGATCTTGCTTGTTGCATCGCTTACTCAAATAGGGCCTGGCACCTAACGGTTGGGGCAGCAAGATTTGGCTTGCTGCTTGGTTTGCTCATGTAGGGCTCGGCGCTGGATTATTTTTTGATTTTTTTGACTCGGAGGACTTGTTTCTCGACGTCGACGAGATATCTTTTGGTGGCCTCAGGGATTTCCCACCAAATTTTTACTGAGAGTAGAAAGCCTATCACAGTAAATGGGATCAAGAAGATGGGCCAGTAGCTCCAGTCTTTTTCGACGAGAAAGCCGATGGCAAAGGACTGCAAGCCACTGCCCAAATAAACAAAACCATCCACAATTCCAGAGGCTGTAGCAGTGGCTTTTCGCCCGCCAAAATCAGCTGCAGCAGTGCCCGACATTAATGAATGGACTCCGATCACAGCAAAGCACATCAGTACTGCACAAAGGCCTACAATGGTGGGGGATTTATAAAGAAGCACAAGCATTGTGATCAAAAGAACCATCATCACAAAGTTCATGATCACAGCAGGAGGTGCCCTGCGGGATTGAAAAAGTTTATCCGACATATAGCCGGCAGTAAATCCACCCAACATACCAGAGATAGCAATCGATATCCCCCAATGCTTGGTAAAAAAGATTCCCTTCATGGATGGGACTTCGGCAGCAAAAATAAAATACCACTGCATGATTCCGTTTCTCAGGACTCCGGATGTGAATTCAATGGCAGCAATGACCATCATGAGTTTGCTTTTAAAAACCCGTCCTAAAAGTTCTTTCATGGTGAAAGTTTTGTCCATCTCATTTGAAGAAGCATCATGGGTATCAAAATCATCAAGATTGGCGTCCCCAGGCGTATCTTTAAGCAGAAATAAATCAATGAGGGCAAAAACAATAAGAATAAAAGAGGGGATAAAAAACACCAACCAAGTGGCATCCGTTGTACCTGTATCAATGGCAAAAATTTGTCTAAAAAACTTTTGACCAGCTGTAGGATTTTCAAGATTAATTTGCGAGGCATTGACAATGGCTTGACCCCAGTCAAAGGCAAAGTAGGCCCCAAAAGAAATCAGCGTTCCAAAGATGGCGCCAAAAACACCCCGTTCTCGTACATGAAACCAGTAAGCTTTAATTTTGATAATCGAAACTGCGCCATAACTTTGGCAAAACATATTAAAACCATAAAGAATAGAAAAGGCGACAGTGATATTAAAATCGACCGATCCGTTGAGGTAAGCATAAGTCAAAATACCCATCATTCCATTGGCAAGGGCTGAACCAACGGCTGCAATCAGCATTCCTTTTTTTCCACCAAATTTATCGACCAGCGGGCCATTGAGCAAAAATGAACAGCCGTAAACAATGGTTCCAACACCAAAGATGATGCCGAAGTTTTCTTTGGTCATTAAATCGCCAAAGGCATTTTTAGCAACACTGAGATTGTAGCGGCCCATGTACAAAAAAGCGTAGGTCATGCCTAAGGGAAACCAATTAAAAAAACGCTTAATCATAAAGTGACGGCTGTGTTTAAGGGGATTGTTTTTGAAATAGAGAAATATAACAAAGCCAATACAAATTCCAACAAACAGTAAATCCATAAAGAAGTCCCCTTATCCTTTGAATTTTTTAATCTACACTATTTGCTACAGAACTCAGACCCATGCAAGCCTTGATGAGTCTGTAGTCTGTGTCCTGACAAGATTAGAACAGTTGAATTTTGTAACGACCCAGCAATTGAATTTGCGCTGGAGTGAGTCTTGGTTTTTCTAGCCCCTGGTAGCCAAGATCTTCAAGATCAGTGACGTCAATGGTATCGGCGCGCCAGCCTTGGCTCTCTGGCCCTATAAATCGTCTTAAGACTGTGCGCTGCGGAACTAGAAAATCTGAATAATGGTAAGTCACCGAAAAGCTTTGGGCTTTCTTGTCACCTAAAACAAAAATACGAAGTGTGTCGTGCTGATCCACTGAATAATCATTCATATCCCAAATGAGTTCATGATCACCACGATCCCTATAATTAAAAACGCCGCCTATTTGACCATCGGGAGCAAGATTTTCAGTCCTTTTTTTTAAATTATTATATTCATCAAGTAGGACTTCAGCTTTTGATTGGGCATTTAATTGAAGTGTGGCCCCCCAAAAAATCAAAAATAAAAAAAATTGTGCAGCCATCTTTTAAGCTCCTTTTATGCCTTAAATTTATACAGAAGTTTGACCTCAGCTTGGGATTTTCGTCCACTAAAGAGCAATGCGATATGAAGAATCTTTGGGGTCTAATCGGGATATATGGGCGAAGGGTGTGAGTTTAAGGTCTGTAGAGGTGCTCGGCTATTGCCAAAAAAAAGAGCTTTTACTTTTTTTGATCGAGAACGCGAAAGATTTCAGTCTCTGACCAACTCTCTAAAGTGACATCCTCATTCAGGGCGCGGACTCTCATATAATAAATACCAGGATCTAGTTTCTGATTGATGTAGGCTTTTTTCTTATCGTTCACAGTCTTCTTATAAATTAATTCGCTCATATCTGGTTTTTTTGAAATTTCAACTTCGTAGCCGGTGGTCTCTTTTTCATAGGTCCACTTCATGGCGATAAATAGGGGTGACTGATTGACAGAGATATAGGTTTTTCGCGCCACAGGTTCTGTGATAACAGGGTAATGTGTGCCAGCTTGTCCGGTACCATGAAGGCTAGCAAGCCTTTTAGCAGCATCATACCAGTCTTGAGTTCCGGTGTAAGAACTTAGGCGTTTTTTGCTCTTTGGCTCTACGACTCGGACTTTCCATTGTAAAAACCCTGTTTCATTGACCACTTTGAGTTTATTGCTGTTTGTGTATTCCACGATTTTTTCTTGGGTCTCTCGATTTTTAAGATAACTGACCTCATAAGTCTCTGCATAGGGAACTTTATCCCAGCTCAGTTCAAGGTGTTCCACCTTGTCGACGGTTTTCATTGAACTTTCGTTAGGAGCAGGCAAAAAGGTTGTGATTTTTCCGCGAGATTCATCAGCTAAAGCTTCACCTCGTTCGTTTTCGGGGACAACCCTAAAAAAAGTTTCGCCAATTTTTATGTGATCAATTTTAAATTGATTCTCATCCACAATTTTTTCTTCAATAATATTAGAAAAATCATCTGTGTCAGAAATTTGAACACGATAATTTTTTGCCAGCTCATCCTTTTGCCAACTGATGTTTAAACTTTCATCTTCATCACCGAGCTGAATGGTTTTATCAGGCTGTATGTTTGAAGCTTGCTCTGGGTTAATATTGTACTGTAATTTCTTTTGTGTCAGTTCAACGCCTCGACCTTTTTCGATCACTGTAATATCAAGAGTAGAGGTCTGTACTTCAGACCACTCTGAGGGTTGTTGATTTTGATCAAGACCTCTGAGCTTCCAGTAATAGACACCATCATTTTGAACCATTAATCGATGTTCAATTTGGGGCGTGACTTTACTTTCTAAGACATCCTTAAAATCGGGATCAGTCGAGATTTCAATCTCGTAATCCGAATATTTTTTAAATGGATCCATCCAAGCAAATTCAACATCTGTCGTTTGGCCAGCAAAAAGTTGGATCTTTTTTTGTGGATCTTTTTTAAAGAGAATTCCAAGTTTATTAATACTTTTGAATCCTTCTGGTGTTTTAAAATATTTTTGATCGATAAGATCACTGACACTGAGTCCACCATTTTTAATACTTTCTTCATCTTTACTGATTATGTCTATTTCAGGTTTTTCGATTTCATTTTTTTGACTGATCGATACGATACCTTGGTCAGTGTCTACTTTTTCTACTGAATCTTCTCGGATCACATTAATTTGGATCTCTTTATTTTTAACATCAGCCATCAAGCGACCATGTTGTAAATTAAGTTCAAGAACACCATTTTTACGAGATAAAATAATCATAGAATCAGGTTCGATGATAATTTCGCCACCGGTCTTTAATTTGATCTTTGCTATAGACTCTGAGCCCGTAAAGATCCAATCGTTCTCATAAACTGTTTCGTTGAATTTTGTTTCGTACCATATAAGACTTGAACTGACTTTTTTCTTAACTCGATTTTGTTTTTGATAGATTTCACCGATTTCAATGAGGCCTTCGGTTTGCATATTAAGATAAAGGATGTCGTAAACTAAAAATGAAAAGAGTAGAAGTGCAATAAGAATCGCGCCACTCACAATGGTTTTGTCAGATTTTTCTAAATCTTTATTCAATTTCAATGTGTTCACCTCAAAGACTTTATCGGCGAGAAGCCAAAGATTCTGCCCTTGACTAAGGTCTAAAAAAGAATTGCTACTTAAGTCGAGTGTGTTTTTTTAAAAGAGTGACCGATAAATATCTTATGAAAGCTCGGCTGAATTCATTATCGATCAAACATAAGATCCTTATCGTTCTATCGACACTCCCTATTGTGTCGATTGCTTTGATCGTTATAATGGCCACCAATCTTTTTGAAGATGATAAATTAGCTTACGTTTATGATACGGCACTCTCATCCGCCAGAGCTAAGGCTTCTACCGTTGATTCTCAGATCAATAGTTATATTCAATCTTTAAAAGCATTGAACGCCAACTATGATCCAAAGGTTAAAAATTTATCCAGAAATGGTAAAAGCTATTTTGAATCCGAGCAAGAGCTCAAAGCCTTTCTTGATTTCTCATGGAATGGTCAGGAATTTAAACAAGATTACTCGATCTCAAAGTCTCTTGAGTTTAATGATCAAGAGAAAGAAGAACTTAAAGTCCTTATGCAAGAGACTTGGTACACTGGCTTTACGGTGGGCGTTTCAAAACAGTTTCCACTTCATCTTTATTTATTAGCAAAATCAGATAAAGTGGGGACATCAGGTGTCACCGTGATATTAGTCGAGTCGGCTAATTTCTTTTCTCTTTTTGAGAATTCCACAGCCGAGTTGAGTTATCTTTACCACTCTATGAGAGGTCCAGTGGCTGGTGAAGTTAAGCATAAAGAACTGAACCCTTACCTTTCTAAACACGTTTTTGATCGCGAGTATCATGAAGGTACTAAAGAGGCGACTTTTAATGAGACGGACTATTTAACCTCATATTCAAAAGTTGGTAAAGCCAGTCTCTATGTAGTAAGCTTAGTGGATAAAGAAAAAGCTCTCAGCGCGGTACATACTCTTATGAGACGATCCATTACTTTCACAGCCATTATTCTTTGTTTTCTCATCATTATTGGTGTGTTTGCTTCAAGCAGTTTGACTCGAGCCATTCGAGGACTTGCAGATGCAACCAGTAAAGTCATGGATGGTGATTTCACTGTGCGAGTGAACGAAAAAAGTGGTGATGAAATCGGGGTTCTTGCAAAAAGTTTCAATCGAATGACCGAAGAAGTTTCTCGTCTTCTCGAAAAGACTGCTGAAAATGCTCGAATGGAAGCCGAGCTTCAGACCGCTCAAACTGTACAAGATACACTTTTCCCAGAGAACGAAGCCCATTTAGGTCCGATCTCTATTTATGGAAAATCAGTCCCAGCATCTGAGTGCGGTGGAGACTGGTGGCATTAC
>CAYMBT010000176.1:0-6154 GCA_964388755.1 uncultured Pseudobdellovibrionaceae bacterium
TCAGAATGTACAAGCGAGTTATTGCTCAGCCTGGCAAAAAAACAGATGAATCTTTAAAACAAGATGCACGTAATAGCTTAGCTGCTTCCTATAAAAAAATGGGTCTTCTTAAAGATGCTGCTGTTCATTACGAATCCTACGGAAGAAACGAGAAGGGTGTTAAAGCCATCAATGCTCTTTTTAATGCTGCGGTTATTTGGGATGCTTTGAATGATTACGGGCAAGCTTTTAAAGCCTATAATCTTTACGCCAATCTTGATAAGGCAAAAAACAAAGGCGAACAAGAGGCCTCTTGGGCTAAAGCTGAAATGTATCGTCGTCAAAAACTCAATTCAAAAGCGATCTATCAGTACGATGTTTTTATTAAGTCTAACTCTCCAGATCTTGAAAGAATGATCAAAGCCCATTTTTATATTGCTGAGTTTTATAACAATATGAACCAATCTACTAAAGCTAAAGAGTGGTATCAAAAAGTGATTCGTGTTGTTAATAACACCAAAAGTGGTCAGAAGATGGGTGCTAAATACGCCGCTCAATCACAGTATCAGATCTCTAGAGTCTCTTTAGATGAGATGAGAAGAATTCGACTTGGAAGTACTGATGCCAGTATCACCAAGGGTCTTAATAATATGAAAGCGATCCAAAAAACTTTGATCCGCGATATGGCTAAAGTGATCAAATACGATTACGGCCCATCGGTTGTTGCGGCCCTGGCGTCAGAAGCCGAATCCTACGAGATTATTGGTGATACTTTCAAAAATATTCCTATTCCTAAAGAATACGCTAAAGGGGATGTGGCCAAACAATTTAAAGATATGGCCAACCAGCAAATGGCTGAGTTTCATAAAAAAGCCATAGGTTCTTATAAAAATGCTTTTGAAAAAGGGATTAGTCTTAAAGCCTACGGGCCCGAGATGCTAGCCAGTGCCCAGGCCCTTTACCGACTTGACCCAGCAGGATTCACCAATGCGGGTGAGGTTAATGATGTGGGCGAACTTAAAGATATGATGGGGATTTGATCATGAAATTATTAAAAGGGTTAATCTACATTTTGACTTTAAGCGCTTTGGTGGTCTCTTGTCAGACATCACCGAAAGACGCGGATGGTTCTGGGGATTCTGAGCCAAAAACCAATCTTGATGCCGAAGAGAAAAAAGAACTTGAAGAGAAAAGAGCTAAAGTGGGTGGGTCGTACTCACAACTCAGAAAGCTTTATACAGAAAAGCGTTTTAACGAATTACTTACTGAAGCTTCAAAGATCCTTTCAAAAGACGAATATGATTTAAGAGCACTTTCTATTCTTGGTCTTTATCATATGGATCGCAGAGAATTTGGTGCCGCTCGAATCTTTTTTGAAAAGGCTTTAGAGAAACATAAAAATGAAGCCGGTCTTTATAACAATCTTGGAGTTATTTTTATTCAAGAGGGTAATCTTGATTCAGGTCTTGTGAGCTTTAAAAAAGCTTACGAAATTGATTCTTCAAATCCAGTGACTCAAGCGAATCTTGGCAGTATTTATGTTAAATACATGGATTATTCTGAAGCCGAGCCTTTAGTGGCGGATTCATTTTCGCGTTTATCGGATAATACGATTGTGGCGAATAACTATGCCATTATTCTTAGGACTCAAGGCCAGCTTGAAGAGGCCGAGAAGATATACAAAAAATCTTTGGCGAAAGATCCGCGCAGTATCTCGACCAATTTAAATTATGCTATCTTGTTAATTGAATATATGAAAAAATATCAACAAGCACAGCAAATTGTTAATAAAATTGAGTTTTTAAACCCAACTGACAAATATGTGCAAGCAAAAGTAAGAGAGCTTCAACGTAAGGTATCGACAGCAAGATGAAGACATTTCAAATTTTATTCATTCTCTTAAGTTTTACCTTTTTTTCAGGGGCAGTATTGGCCCAAGAAAAATCAAAAGGTGAGTCTAAAAGAACCACTATTAATTTTGAAGATCAGCTGATCAAAGGGCAAAATCAAAAGCCTGACCTCCTATATCTATTACAAAAAAAGCAGTTCAACTATAAGCGCCTCATTCGTTTGAGAGAAGACTTTCTTCCAGAGATGCGGGAAACCGCAACTGAAGTGGAAGAAGGTAGTAAAATTCAGCTGAAGCAAAATAAGGAGTAACTTTTGGCTCAGGTCGTGGTTCTCAAAATTTATAAAAACGGGCAACTGGTTGATCAAAAACAACTGGATCAAGATCATATTGTCATAGGTTCATCAGAGACAGATGCACATTTGACCTTAAGGGGTCAGCCTTCTCCCATCCATGCCTCCATAGAAAAGCGTGGAGACAGATACATCATCAGCGATTTAGGTTCTGAAAAAGGAACCTATAAAAATAATGATAAAATCTTAGAAGCTGAAATTAAAACAGGTGATAAAATTGTGATCGCCGAATACACCATTGATTTCTTTCTGCAAGAAAAGCTCGAAGAGATCACAACAGCTACCTCTATTGTTGATCCTGGGCCAAAAGCGGCACCACCGAAAGTGGTTCCGATATCAACGGTGACAAAATCACCTAAAATTGAAGTGACAGCCCCTGCACAAGCGAGTGGGTCGGCTTCAACACAGACTTTTGCGACCAGTGCTAAAAGCATGAGTAAAAATACTTTTGCTCCGCAAAGCCCTTATAAAAATGTCAGTGATTTTATTAAGCCAACTAAAGGAACGTCAGTTGAAGTTTTAGTCGCTTGGCGAGAACGAGTGATCTCGTCCAATCATTTTTCTGAAAATGGCACAGTGACTGTAGGGACCCATCCTGATTGTGATGTGATTGTTCCATTGATCTCATCAAACCTGAATAAGGTTCCACTTTTACAGATCAATAATCAGGTTCAAATTATGCTTTATCCTGGTATGGAAGGTGTTCTTGTTACCGAACAACAATCCATCCCTTTTAATCAGCTAGCAACCATCGGTCGCGGTACTGGCCAAGCTGTGTTTTTACAGCAAGGCGAGATGGCCAAAGTTCAAATCGGTGGCGAAGTTGAACTGGTCATTCGTTATGCTTCGCAAGCTCCAAAGCCTGTGATTATTCCGATTCTTGATTTATCGAGCAATGGATTTTTAGCAGTCTTATTAGCTATTGTCGTTGCAGGTATTTTATCTCTTTGGGTGGCATTGAATCGTCTTGATAAAATTGAAACTATGGATGAGGACGAGTTTAGAACGGCTTTAATTATTACCAATCCTCCTAAGCCACCACCGCAAGTTAAAATACAAATGCCACCACCACCTAAGCAAGAAGAGCCTAAAAAAGAAGTGGTGAAGAAAAAAATAGAAATCGAAAAGAAAAAAGTTGAGCCTAAAAAAGTCGTTAAAATGGACATGAGTAAGCCTCAGCCTCGTAAACGAGTTGAGCAAAAGCCAGCGACCAAGCCGGGTCAAAACGCCAGAGCTCGTGGGTCAGGCAACGATGCTTCGCCTCGTTCTATGAAACCTAAGGATGGTAAAAAAGATAACCAGGTTTCATCGGTCAAACAGGGTGGCTCGGTTAAAACAGCCAATAAAGAAGGCGCACAGATGCAGTCCGAGAGAAAACTTAAAAACTCTGGGATCTTCTCTGCCTTTGGTAGTGGCGGTCGAAACAATCGAATCGATGAGTCTTACTCTGGAAGTGGTGAACTATCAGGTCTTGCGGATCAAGCCTCTGGAAGTGCCGGTTTTGCAGAAGATCGTCCGGGTGAAGGTTTAGGTTCTAAATTTAAAGATACTGGTGCCGGTGGTAACGGAAAATCCAATGTGGGTGTTTCTGGATTAACCAAAGGCGGAACAGGTCTTGGTGCAGGTGGATTTGGTGACGGCGGTCTTGGTGACAGAAAAGCTGTGACCATTATCCCCGGTGGAGCCGGCGAAGAGTTTAGTGGTCAAATCGATCGCGAGGGAATTCGTAAAGTTTTCTTTGATAACACGAGAGCCATTAGATCTTGTTACGAGAGAGAGCACAATCAAAATCCAAATTTAGCGGGTATTTTGAAGCTTAATTTTGACATCGGCGAGCACGGACGTGTGGTCGGTAGTCCATCCATCAACTGGAGTGATTCATCGATGAAAAATCGTGAAGTGGCCGGTTGTATTTTAAATCGTTTAAAAACTTGGCGGTTCCCTGAACCACCAAGAAATCAAGTTGTTAACGTATTATATCCCTTGGCCTTCGCAGCTAAGTGATGAAATTGGGAGGATAAAGTGGAAGAAACAATGACTGAGGTCATGACAAACGAAGAGACACAAAATTTTGTGTTACGTGCATTTGAAGAGGGCGGCACAGCCATGTATTTTATTGCGGTGGTGGGAATACTTACACTCATCGTAATTATCAAACAAATCTTGGCACTCAGAGATGCCAGTATCGACAAAAAAGATTTTAACGAAAATCTTTTTGGTATGATCCTTAGAGGGGATATTCAGCAAGGTATTGCTTACTGTGATTCTAAACCCTCACCTCTCACCAACACCCTTAAAGCGGGTTTGATTCAGGTTCTTAACAAGAGACCGGATGAAGAAGTTCAAGTCGCTATGGATGCAGCTGTACTTCGTGACACTCCAAAAGTTGAAGGCTGGGTAAGCTTTCTTGCGGTGTTTGGTAACTTATCAACACTGATTGGTCTTGTTGGAACAATCGTTGGTATGATCACCGCCTTCCGCGGGGTTTCATCAGCGGATGATGCAAAAAAAGCCGAACTTCTTTCAGAAGGGATTTCAGAAGCTCTGAACTGTACAGCTTTTGGACTTATGGTTGCGGTCTTAGCGATTGCTGCTTACGGTATTTTTCAACATCGTATTGGACTTATTCTTAACGAAATGACTGAAAGTAGCATGAGTCTCATTAACTTAGTGGCTTCTAACAGAGATAAAATTAAACTTTAAACATCTTTAGGTAGGGTTATTGTATGGCTAACGTCAGTGATGGTGGTGGAAATAAAAGGGCAGCAAGTTTTGATTTAAACTTGGTGCCGTTTATCGATCTTATGAGTGTAATGATCACTTTTCTACTGATCACCGCTGTGTGGACTCAAGTCTCTATGATTAAGCTGGGTAGCTCGATTTACGGAAAACAAAATACGGACGAAACACCTCCGCCGCCTCCCAATGCGGATGTGCCGTTTCGTTTAGATGTTAAAGAAACCGGCTACCGAATTATTATTGGAACTCGTACCATCATGGTTGATAAAAAAGCCGGTGAGTACGATAAGATTGAACTTAAAAGAAACGTTGAAAACATTAAACAAGCCTATCCTGATAAAGTCGACGCTGTGATCACTGTTGAAGAGCAGCTTAAATATGATTATCTCATTCAAGGCATGGATATATTATTACAAGGTGGATTTCCGGCTGTGTCTGTGGCCACCGGAGGAGCTGAGTAATGGCTATACGTGCACCTGGTAAAAGAGACCGTCGCGGTCACATGGGTAAAGGTAAAAGAAGCCTTCTTGTCGCTTTGTCTCTGACGGCGATGGTGGATATGTTTACCGTTCTTGCCGTTTTCTTACTGCAAAACTATCGAGTTGAAGAGATTCAGCTTAAAAAATCAGTACCCTTGCCTGAGGCCACAGCTGTTAAAAAGCTAAAGCCATCTCATGTGGTTGTTGTGACTCAAGAAGAGATCTATCTTGACGATAAACCTGTCGCTCGTTTTGAAACTGTGAAAGAGCAAGAGCATTGGTTGATCATCCCTCTTCAAGAGGGTTTACAAAAAGCCATTGCTGATAAAAAAGTTGAAATGGAATCCGGTCTTAAAAATGCTCTTAAAAATGCGATCAGCAAAGACAAGCCGATGACTGAAGAAGAGCAAGAAGAAGAGCGTGCTAAACAGTACGCTTGGGGTCGAGTGACCATGCAGGCCGATAAAGAGATCGACTTTCTAACCATCAAAAAAGTGATGTACACCATCACCGAAGCTGGTGCCTCTCTGATCAATTTTGCTGTTACCCCCAAAGCGAAAGCTCCCACCGAATAAAGTTTATTGTTGGGCCTTCATTTTTGATCGCCCAAAGCCCAGTTTTAAGGCACAAGACCTTATCATAGCCGTTGATGAATCAGATAATAGAGATCATGACTCCATGGATGGGGAAGGTCTTTACACATGAAAAATAAACTGTCTCTATTAATCCAAATTTCAATGGTTTTTGTATCTATT
>CAYMBT010000177.1:0-6104 GCA_964388755.1 uncultured Pseudobdellovibrionaceae bacterium
AGTTTCATAGCGTGGATTATTCAGAGATGGGCTATGTGAACCCATGGATCCAAGGGCCGTCAACATGACTTCACGTGCGCCATCGCTACCCACAGCCGTCGTTGTAGCTCGGGGTGATGGCCACATTGAATTGAGATTATTATGATCATACCAAAATAACATCATACGACGGGGAGCCATAGTTGATTGAGCCCAAGCTTGCTTAGGAAAGAGACTCGGCAGAAGTGGTAGAGCCAGTAAAGACTTTCCACTGCCCACTAAAAACTGTCGTCTTGATTTTTTGCAAAAGTATATACTCATTTTTAGCCCCGCTTAATAGCTCCAATAACGAAACTCTTCTGACAGAACCATTTGTTTGATGGCCTCAGTGAGAGTTCCTTGATTTTCAGAGTTTCCGTAGAGTGATTGTAAAGATTGATTCATTTGACAATTGTCGGCAGACGTTGGATTTTTACGAGCTTCGAATTTTTTGAGATGTTTTGTAAAACACATCATAGCTCGATCACTTTGGCCAAGTTCCTGAGAAAGATCCATCGAATGGTCAAATGACACTGTATTAGCCCCAATCTCTGTCGAACTGGCACGAGTATTAATGGGAAGTGTGGCTGTTAAGTTACCCATACCGTCAAACACTCTTTCAGAGCTGCGTAATCGTCCAAGGGTATCAAAGTTTTCAAAGGCATATCCGAAAGAGTTAAAACGACCATGACATTGGACACAACTTGAACCAGGAGCTTCACTGGACCCTTCTGTGGACTGTCGAGTTGTTAATGCTCCAGAACCAAGATCAGGAAGTGAAGTTGGTGCACTGGGTGGTGGCTCGCCAACGTTGACACAAAGAACATGCTCAAGAACATGAAGACCTCTTTTAATAGGAGAAGCTCTATAACCAGAACGTTTAGTGAGCATAGCGGCTCGGTTTAAAAACCCCATTCTTTCTTCAGGTAGGGTGATAACCCCAGTCCCACTGACACCATAGATTTGTCTGAGAGAAGCATTGTTAATATTTGAATAGCGCGAAGTAAAAAGAGAAGAAAATGGAGCTCTTTGATTAAGAACAAGTTCAGTAAAAAATGAATCAAGTTCGCCGGTCATTGCTTGCTGTAAGCCATTGGTGCTGATGCCATCAAGATAGGAGTTCGCATAATTAAAACTGTCGTAAATATCGTAACCTAATGACTCTCTAAAAAGACGACGAATCATATCCTGAGCACCAGGGGTTTGGAGGAGTCGATCAACTTGAGCCGAAATCACATCATTTGAAGAAAGTTGTCCTGAATCGGCAAGATTTCTTAAAGTGCTGTCAGGTGGTCCTCCAGTTATAAAATAAGAGAGCTTGGTGGCTAATTCATGGTTGTTAAGACTTACTAAATTTTCTCGCGTCGGATCGGTGGTACCGTTGAAAAGAGCTTTGTAAATAAAGTCTGGACTTTGTGCAATGCCAGTAAAAGTCATGATCAAAAGATTCTCTTTTGTGAGACTTGAATCCCAAAATTGATTGGAAATAGCAGTGGCTTCATTGGCTGAAATTGGTTTTCTAAAAGCCACTGACGAAAGTTGTCTGACAAAATTTCTGTGACAAGCTTGGGTGATTGTCCCTTGCGATAAACAGCCATTGGTTCCAGGGTATGAGCTAAGACCAGTCGCATTTTGTGCAACAAGTTGTCCAGCACGATAGGCCGTATCAAAAAAACCGTTGGTTGAAAGTTGTGTGACCAGCTGAGATTGCTCTTTGAGGGTATTACGATCAACAACAATACTGTCTAGTGGAAGATTATTGTAAAGACTGACAAGCTGGGCATCCGTTTTAAGATTGGTTGAAAATCCATCGAGCAGCTGGTTTAAAGAGGCCCTGAACTCTCTGTTGGTTAATTTAAGAAGGGGAGTTTTAGAAACGATACCTGGTGTACAGCTGAACTGTAATCTTCCATTTTCACCTTGTTCAAGATCCCCTCCATTGGCTTCAAATATCAGAGCCTCTGAGATAGCATCAAGATCCTCTTGAGAGAGGTGAGCGAGATTATTCATTTGAGCTATGGATTCGATAGCGCCAAGAATTTGATCTGTGGTTCGACCTAATTTAGAAGAGCTGTCAATCGGAGCATGGCAAGATGCGCAGTGGGTGCTGTAAAGGGCTTTACCGATGTTAATACGTTCGATCCTTGCTAGCTCTTCATCCAGGTTGCTAGCGACATTAATATTATCATTGGATGATTGAAAGCCACCGCAGTTTTGATAAGCCACAACCACAAAGATAAGAGCAGAGTATTTAAAAAATGCTGAGATTGAAATGATCCACCCCTTTTTATAAATCTGAAATTCTCTAAAGAAACAAATCTATAAATCAATGATAAAATAGGATCGGCAGAATGTAAAATTAGGCTTAAAAAAAATTTCTCGTTTTAAGGTGAATCCCATTTTGAAACAAGACTTTGTCCATAGAAAAATCAGTATTGTTAGGGTTGTGTTTGGATTTTAAAAAACAAGATTTTTACTCTTCAGTTGGCACAAAAAAATTTACTTCTTAGCCTTTGGGTCAACAGGGATACCAGAACCACTCCAAAGGTATTTTTTGTAAGAGTTGTCACCCACTTTTGTATACTTAATGTCGACATCAACCAAAGTATCAAAGCCTTTTTGAACTGCTAAAAAAGCCATTCGTAGCAAGGTTTCATCTCGGTCAAGACAATCTGTAATAACAATTGGTTTTTCAATTCGTTTCATCCATTTGGATTCAGCACTTTGGTCTTTGGTAAAAATAGTCACCTGTTGAGCTTTACGAATATTGTCTTGGTAAAGATCAATCTGTGCCGAATGTTTGTGATAGCAGTTTTGACAAAAAGTTTTATAACGAAGTTCATCAGGCACAAAATCAATATATTCAAATTTTGTTTCGTCCATAAAAACAGAGCAGTATTTACATGTTGGATCTGCGCAGTCATCACAGATCAGACTGGTTTTTTCTTTAAGACATACAGCACATGTGCTTTTGGACATTTATTGAGAACCCCATTGAATATTGGTCCAATCAATTTCAAACTGTTGATCATCAATGTTGTTGGGAATAGGACCAATTCGTACCGCAATTGATTGATCTTGCGGAATAAGATAAAAGTACTCTGAAGATTCACTGGCGGCATTAAAGCAAACAAGTTCACCCCAACCATAGGTCATTTTAACTAAGCTATTTTTAAAAGTTTGTACTTCACTTTCATCAAAACCCAAAGTCAAAGCATCATCATAGATCGCTTCTGGCGCTTGAAAAGATTCTTTATAGACCAAAGGGATTTCAATAACTTTGCCACCTTTAATAGTGAATAATATTTTATAAGAATCATCACTTCTTAAAATCTTTAAACCATTAGCGACAGCCTTAATTCTGAGAAAGACTTTGCCGTCGTTAAATATAAATTTGTTAATTCGTGCTTTCGCCATGAATTCTCCTCAAAAAGTTTTTATAAATCTATTATTATTCTCGAATTGGTTTAGCCGATGGTTTGGCTAGGATTTCGATGTAAAAGCTCTCTTTGCCGCTTGAGACAAGTTGATCAATAGATTTATTAATCTCAGAAATTTTGATCGCTTCGTGACTTTGATCATTTTCGCCAATACGACAGTCAAAAAACCAGGTGTCAAAATGATCAGGCAATTCTTTTCTTCTCTCTCGAGCGATGTATTTTTTTATTTCAGCTTTGACAGCCTCGACCTGACGGTCTGGCTTTTTGTTGGGTGAAGTTAAACTAAATTTTTTTCGCATAGAGATCCTATTCAGATTCAATTTTAACAGAGTCTTTAAAACCTAATGTGGCATAATTCATCCCAAAAGGATAAGGATTTCAATGTTCGCTTGAATATTCAGTGGAAGACTGAAATATTTTACAAAGAATGACTGTTTTGGGGCCCGGTTAGTAGGGTCTAGGAAAGAGCATGATTTTTTCTTTAAGATCCGGGGGAAGCTTTTGATCTAATATCTTCAGAGCCTCAGTCGTATTGTAGCGGGCCGAGAGATGAATCAGGCAGATGCATTTATTCTTAAAAGTTTCGGCCGCCTCGATCAACTCATCAAGATGAAGGTGCCCCCACTCTCTGGTGTGGGCAATACTTTTTCTTTCGTCAAGGTAAGTGCACTCCATAAAAAGAACCTCACAACGGACGACATCCGGGTGGGCTTTTAAAAATTCAATTTGAGTGTCGCCAGTAAAAGCAATGATGGGGTGAAGCACCTCTTCATCAAGTGTGAGATTCATTTTTCTTTTTTCAATCAATTGTTCGCGACTGAACCCCTGAAATTCACTTTTGAGTTTCTTTTTGACCTCGTAAACAATATAGCCATAAGAGGCAATACGGTGAGTTGTTCTGAAGGCGCGCACTTTGTAATTGTCATTAAAATCAAACAGCATCCCATCACTGACGCCAATAAGCTTGTAATCGTAATCAAACTCCTCAATTTTGCGCCACTCTTTTAAAATCACTTCAAGGCTTTTTATGTGTTCGTGGGGTAAAAGAATTTGGGCCGTAGGTAAACGAAACAAAGACCTTTGCGAAAGCAAATAATTAATCCCCGAGCCGTGATCAGAGTGTAAATGGGTGAGGCAATAAAGATGAGCGTTGAGCTGAAAAGGGAGCCCCTGAGCAATATCAAAACAGATCTTAGCGTTATTAAAAAATATCGATGTGGTCTGACCAGCGATACTAAAACCTTTAAACTGTAGGTTTTCAAAGGCCCATGGAAAGCCTTTCTCTAAGCTCATTGATGAAGCGCCATTTGGCGAGCCACGATATCATGGTTGAGCCAAAGTACGGGCTTTTCGATTTGCCAACTGTAATGAAACATCAAGTAACCAGTGGACTTAAAAACTTCTTCGGAGAGGGGAAAGGTCATCAGTTCTTTTTCGTCGCGGTGAAGACTAATGAGATGTTCTGAAGAATCAAGCATATAAGCCATCTGATCTTTACTGTTGTGTTGGGGCCATTTTTTAAAATCACTAAAGCTGACTGTCAGTGGGTTTTTAATATACTGGGCCGTAAAATCCATAATCTCATTAAAACTCACTCCCTCTTTAAGGAGAGCCTGACAGTTTTTAAGAACATCTTTACAGTACTGAGACCTTGATGCTTCTTTTTGAATGGCTCCAAGCAAAGGATAAAGAGAGACTTCAACCCCCTGAAAGATGCTTGATGAATTGGTCAAAATCTCGGGGCAATTAAAAACTGTGCATTGAATCCCTTGTTTCATAAATGTTTTGCAATGCTCTTCAAGTTCCATTTTGGCCCATCCCTGAAAGTAGGGAGTATAGGTTTGCCAATGGTATTCATTGTCTATCAGCACTTCCGTTCCATGATAACCATAAGCCAGATAAGAGACTCGGCCTTGATTTTTTTGAATTTTTTCTCTTAAAGGAGCACTCAGCTCAACCAGATGTTTAAAGGTATGAGCCGTGACTTCAGAAAAATTAAGTTGAGAAAAGCGTCCCAGCTGAGAGTCAAAAAGATCTTTGGATGGTGTAAATCGATCACCGCGACCCTTAAAGACTTTATTCATCACTGGCATTATGATTTTTGCTCGCGGTACTCCACCAGCCATAATGTGCATAAAGATCACATTGGCATTTTGCGGAATATGTTTTTCAAGCTCATTCATGTAAAGGCTAACGTTTTTTCTAAAGCGATCAATGCCATTTTTTTGCGACTCGAGAATAGAATCCCAATTCAAATGATCCTTGTCCCAGTCGCTCATTTTAATTCCTTTGAGCTGCTCGCAAGGGGTTAAACCTTTTTGATCGGGATCCATGTCAAAGCCTGCTTCCAGCGGAATATTAATAAAAGGCTGTGGTTGAAGTTTAATTTCTTCATCATTCAGTGATCTAAGATTTCCATCTTGATCTCTACGACCGACAGTGGATCTGATAATAGTCAGTCCATTTTTTTGTGCCTCTTCAACAATTCCGTTCGCATAACCCTTAGAAAACAGTTCACCAAAAAGGACGAGGACATCCCCTTTTTTATAGCCTGCCAGTGATGGTAATGATCTGAGTGAGTCCATATTTTCTCCCTTAATAAAACAAACTAAACACTTTTTTTTAATATTGACCAGTCACAAAAAG
>CAYMBT010000178.1:0-5839 GCA_964388755.1 uncultured Pseudobdellovibrionaceae bacterium
ATAATCATGTCTCCCTCGTCAAGTTGTGGGATGAAATCACTGCCTAAGCGAAAAAATATCAAAACTGAAAGTATAAATAAAATCCCCGAAAAAGAGAGTATGGTTTTTTTAAATTGAAGAGCTGTAGTGAGAGCTTTTGAATACTGTCTCAGTATCCACGAGAAAACGCGAGTCTCTGAGTGATTGTCTTTTTGAAGGGAAAGGCCATAAAAAAGAAGGATAGGAATCACAATAAGAGCAACAGCAAGGCTTGCAAAAAGCGCCATCAATACAGTGAGAGCCATGGGCGAGAACATTTTGCCCTCTATACCTTCAAGAGTCAGAATCGGAATGTAAACCACCATTATAATAAGAAGACCAAAAATCACTGGCTGAGCCACCTCTTGGCAAGAGGCCACCAGAAGTTTGATTCTTTCTTTGATCTGTGGGGAAGGGGGAAGCTCTTTGATGCGTCGAAGGTAGTTTTCAACGATCACCACCGAAGCATCTACAAGAAGTCCAAAATCTATGGCTCCAAGACTCATAAGGTTGGCAGAGATATTAAAGAGTCCCATCCCTTTAAGGGCCACAAGCATAGAAAGGGGTATGGCTAAAGAGACAATGGCCGCCGCGCGAAAATGGCCCAAGAGAGCAAAAAGAACAAGTATGACTAGCCCTGCCCCTTCTAACAGATTTTTGGCCACGGTTTTTATTGTGGCATTGACCAGATACTCTCGATTGTAAACCACATCAACTTCAACATCGCTGGGTAAGACAAGTGAGGATAATTTTTCTCTTGAGTCAATCGCCACTTGCCGGGAGTTTTCGCCGGTGCGCATGAGGACGGTTCCCAGCACTGTTTCTTCTCCGGATGCGGTGGCAGCACCGATTCTTAAAGCACTATCAATTTCGACTCGACAGACTTCACCCAGTCGTAGGGGCTTGCCGCTGGGAAAAATTTTTATAACAAAGTTTCTGATGTCTTCAAGAGATTGAGTATCGGTTTGGGCTGAAACCGTAATCTGATGGCCCATTTTTTTGATATAGGCACCACTAAACGAAACACCCATTGAACTGACTGATTCGATAATATCATTGGTGGTAAGACCGAACTCTTGTAACTTTTCAGGTTTAAAGTTGATGTGAACTTCAGAGTTAAAACCACCGTTGCTATCAATCTCTGCGACACCCGGGACTTGCTTCATCACTGGACGAATGACAAAATCTTGCACTCGTCTGAGATACTGAAGCTGTTCTTTTTTAGATTCTTTGATCAGTGGGGAGTTTTCTTTGAGCGAAAGTGTCCACATAAAAATTTCACCAAGGCCGGTGGTCAGTGGTGCCAGTTCGGATGTGACAGAATCAGGGATAATACCTCGAACATTTTGTAGACGCTCATTAACCAGTTGCCGTGCAAAATAAATATCAATGTCGTCGTCAAAAACAGCGACCACTTGCGAGAGTCCGTATTTTGTCAGTGAGCGAAGTTCTTTTATATTTTGAAGACCAGAGAGCTCGGTCTCAATAGGGTAGGTGACAATCTTTTCTATTTGCTCGGTGGATAAGGCTCCAGTTTTAGAATTCACCACGACTTGTTTTGATGATATGTCGGGGACAGCATCGATCTTCAATTGATTGAGATCCAGTAAACTCCAAACACTCAATAGAACAAGAATAACTATTAGGGTGAGACGATTTTCAAGAATTTTCTCGAAGGGAAATTTCATAGAAACTCTTTTCTTAAATCTTTTTCGAGATGGCTAAGGATGATGGATTCTAAGGTTGTATTGATCATGTCAGTTTTGGCTTTAAAAACCAGATGTAGACTCTCGTGGACCTGATCTTCTAAATCAAGGTAGCTGCTGGCTGGGACCAATCCTTTTTTAAAACTCACTGTTGCCTTATCAAGATCTTGATCGACTTTTTTAACATAGGCTGCATTAAATTCTTTGAGGGTCATTCGGGCTCTATAAAACTGACTTTTAAGTTTTTGTCGCTCGGATGATCTTTTAATTTTTTCTTGATTTTTTTCATACTCAAGAGTCTGATAGGCCGCTGTTTTTTCTGCCACCTCATCACGTCCTAAATTAAACACCGGTATAGAAATTCCTAATCCAAAAGCATCGTTGAGAACCGGCTCTTGCATAAATTGTTCTTGAAAGGTTTGCATATAATAGACTTTAAGATCGGGAATCCAAAGCTTACGAGCCGATTCGAGTTCATACTGATTCATTTTGAGTTGAGTTGAAATTTGTTTTTCAATAAATTCATTAGATTTTAAAGAATCAAGAAAGAGGTTTTCAATTTTGTCAAAATCGGGCCACTGGATATCTAAACTTTGATTGGATTCTAGGGGTATAAATTGCTTGAAGTAACCCAGAGTATGCTTAAGGTCGTTTTCAATTTCGATGATTTCAATTTTAAGGTGTTTAATTCGATTATGGATTAAAGCTTTTTCAATCTGATCTCTAGGCGAGGCAAACTTTCTATTTTTTAAATAAAGATCCACGTGATTCAGGCGCTCAATGCGTTCTTTGATGTGGGCGGCTCTTTCTTTGTTGTACTGGTGTAGATAGATCATACCAATGACTTCGGCTTGGATTTCTTGGCTGAGTTGACGTCCCTCAAGTTGGCTGAGGTCTTTTTGTAAAATCCATTGTTTATTTTTTCTAGCTTTTTCGCCATTGATCGGGATCACTTGAGAGAGGCTCCATTCGCGATATTCACCGCGAAAAGGGCCCTCAGTGGCCCGACCCCATCCCATTTCAAGTTGTGGGTTGCTCCAGGCCGTTTGCTTTTTAAGGCGTTTCTCTTGGGACTGAGCTTTTGCCGTTCGCCATGACTCAAGGTCATAACGGCTAACGATTTGATCAAAAAGTTCATTGGCAGGTAAAGTTTTTGGATTCTGTGCAGCAGGGCTTAAGTGAGAGAAATGAAGTATTAAAATTAAATTTAAAAATGGGAGCACTTTTTCTCCACGGGGCAGGGGTGAGTGAGAGCCAAATTAAGAGCCTCTCGTTATAGGCGATCAGAGGCCTTAGAATCATCAAAATTTAAAATGACCCTCTCGATCATAGGCTTTTGCCGCGCTGCACTACGGTTGAGAAGCCTTGTTGTATAAAGGCTTTACAGCTGTACCTGTGGTGGGCAGCTCTAGAGGGCTTAAAAAGCCCTATTTTTGGAATAGAAATCGCATTATAGATAGGTTGCTATGGAAAAACTCCAGATATTGCGAAGACTTATAAAGAAATTTTCAAGCCCCCTCAATCATTCCCAAGGGGTTATTCTTCTTGTGATCTCATTATTATTGCCTTTAAGTGCTGCCAAAGCAGAGTTTGGCTCGATTATCGATATCGGTTTGGCCGGAGATCTGTACTTAACTAACCCAAGTGCCAATAATGGGCAGGGCTTTGTCAACTTATTGATCCAGAACAATTGGTCAGATAGTCAGCTTTGGATTGATCTTGGTGCCGGTGGACTGGTCGGAGACACCGCTAGCTCTTATGTTAAAGTTCCCCAGCTGTATTATCGCATGGGCGAAGATGACAAAGTTCATTTGATCGTTGGCCGGGCAAAACAAGTTTGGTCAGAGGGTGATGAGTATTGGAATATGGGACTCACCCAACCGATTTTTCGTTGGAACGAGGCTATGCCAGAGCAGCAAGGTTTAACCGGTCTTTTTCTTAAAATTCCATTTCTCAAAAATCAATGGCAGGCCACTCTTTTTGGTTCTTATTTATTTATACCCACCCAGGGGCCAACTTACGAATTAATCAACGGGCGACTGACCTCAAGTAACCCTTGGTTTTCAGCACCGGTTGAGGTGTTGAATCTATCAGGACAAAAAGCCAATCTTAATTTTGATATCGATATCCCTAAAACCCAGGATGTGGTGTTTAAAGAGTCTTTTGGATTTCAAGTGGCCACAGCAATAAACAAAAAAGATTTTTTATTTAATGTGTTTTATCTGAACAAACCTAAAAATGACTTGATGTTGCCCTTTGAAGGAGTTCTTAATCTTTCGACTTTTAATGGTGATATCACTGTCAAACCCCAAGTGGCTCGACATCAGCTTGCTGGTCTTGATCTGGGTTGGAACTTTACAGATTATAAAACTGTGTTCTCTTGGATTTATGAATCAGAAGTGGATTACGATCCTTTACAGAACACCACATACCCTATACTTCCAGAGCAAAACGTATTTTCATTGAATCAATTGATTCGTCTCTCTCGCGCTCAAAGAATTTGGATTGCCTATATCAATGTTGATCGAGATCCAACTCGAGTGGGTGGAGTATTTCAAACCTCTAATCTTTCAGCCTTTGCACAGCGTAATCGTTATGAAGAGGCTATTCGGGTGAAATGGGAAGGGCTTCTTTATAGAACCTCTAACCAGTATCAGGTGCAAACGACCCTGGCTTATAATCAAAGTATTAAACGCGATAATATGTGGCTCAGTGCCGATATTAATTGGTCAGTTCATAAGGGATTAGAGCTCTTTACCCACTGCGATTTTTTTGGTGGATCAGAAAAAACTATTGTTGCCGAAGACTTTATTAGCGGTTATCAAAATAACGACCGATGTTTAATGGGGGGTCATTATGCGTTTTAAGCATTTATCGATCTCTTTAGATAAGATGATCCTCATTTTAGTTCTAACTATGACAGTTTCAGGCTGCTCTTACTTTTTTGACAAAAAAGAAAAGTCCATGGAAGTCAGCTATACAGAACAAGTGGGTTCTTGTGTGGGCGAGGCCACTCGCGTTGTTAAAGCCTATTTTGATGCTGAAAAAAATGTCGGTGATAATGACATTGTTGAAGTTTCTAATTGTTATCAAGAGTCGATCAATTCGTTTATGACTTATACAAAAAGTGGGCGTCTGGATTCTGATGATTACTCTGCGGATAATATTCATATGCTTTTGTCAAAACTTCATCCAGAAGTTCAGCTGACTGTTTTACAGATAGAATCTTACTTGCAAATTAAAAAAGTTTTGATCGGCGGGGATGATAAAACCATATCAAAAAGAGAACTTAAAATCATATATGATCTTATGCCTTCCGTTTCTGATCTTTTGGTTTCAATTCTTCCCTATAGAAAGATTATTTTAGGTCAACAAAGCCTCGAAAAAAATCAAGAGAGTTACGATCAGTTTAAAGCAGGCTTTAAGATTTTTAAGGCAAGCCTGGGTCGTTTTTTAGTGGCATTGGATAATCATAATCACTCACAAGAAATCAACTTGCTTGAGTTAGGACAGTTTATTATTTCTGAATTCTTCTCAGAGACTGCCACTGAGAAGTCAAGATACCTTGGCCTTTTGATTGGATTTAAAAAATTAGCACTCAACCATTCAGAAGAAACCCTTTCTCGCAATGATCTCTCGATTTTTATCAGACAGCTGACTCTGACTTACGAAGCTATTTTACAGTATGAGTATTTTATTAAAGATGGAAAGATCTTTAAGAATATAGGTCACATTGTTTCATTTTTTGCCAGCGTTCCGCAACAGCTGACGAATGGTGGAGTATTTAAAACAATCACTCTTGACTCGGTTAAAGACGTGATTGACTTAGGCGAGTTGATTTTGTCCTATTCTGCACGCAGTAAGCCTAATCATCGTATACCCCTTGCCAGAATTAAAGATTTCTTTTTGTCGCTTGAGAAAAGTGAAGTGATGAACGGTGGCTTAACCGCAGAAACTCTGAGCTTTTTTATTGAGAAGTTTTCTAACAAGTGGCTTATGCCTGTGACGACACACTCTGATATAACAGCCGATAAACTCAGTTATATCAAAATGCTTTTTTTAAAATGGCATGAGCGACAACTGATTCTTAATCAGCTCTTTAGTCATCCCGAGCC
>CAYMBT010000179.1:0-5820 GCA_964388755.1 uncultured Pseudobdellovibrionaceae bacterium
CCCCACGCCCACGCCCCCCGCCCCCCCCCCCCCGGGGCCCCACCCCCCACACCCCCCAAGATCCCACCACAAAACAACAACCCCCAACGAAAATTAAAAAGCAAAAGAAACCCTTAAATGTATAAAAAAATTTAAAAGTAGATTTTTTTCATTTCGGCGTAAGTTTTGACAACGTCGTTGCGGACTTGTTCTTTGAGGGTTTTGACTTGGTCGGGGTCGTAGTCTTTAAGGTCAATGGCAGGAAGGATTCTCATGCCGACTTTGCGTTTAAAGCGATCGGTGTTGATGAAGATTGAACCTTTGGGCAGGCAGCGATCAACTCCGCAAAGGACAACGGGGACGATGGGCATTTTGGCGTTGATAGCAAAAATAAAGGGGCCACTTTTAAAGTCTTTGATTTCATCAGTTGTTCTTCGTCCGCCTTCTGGAGCAAGGGCAAACGCTTCGCCATTGGCGACACGGGCTTCGGCTTGTCTGTAGACTTCAAAGACTTTGGCGCGGTTTTCTCGGGTGATAGGTAAAGTACCTGATAAAGTGACGGCATAGCCAAAGATGGGGATTTTAAAAAGGGAGCTTTTAGCGCCAAAGCGAAAACTCTTAGGTGATTTATGAAATAAAATGGGAACATCAAGATGACTGCTGTGGGTGAAGAGATAAAGAAAACCTTTATCCATGGGCACGTTTTCAAGGCCCGAAACTTCTACCTCAATACCACTGACTTTGACCATAGGGGTGCACCAGTAGGCGCCGATCACCCAATCGACCCATTTTCGCGGAGCCCTTAAAACGAGAAGTGTAATGACGAAAAGAGATGAAATGAAGGTATGGATCACCATAAAAAAAACTAAAAAGATCGCGCGAAGCCAAAGTAGGATTTTAAGCATGTTTCATATTAACTATTACTCGACCTTGGTCAATGCGCGCTGAAAAAACACCCACCGTTAGTTTTTTTTAGATTTTTCTCTATAAATGCCGAAATAGTATAAAGATTTTTATAGTGCGACGGTAAACTTTTATCCCGTCATGAGCCCAAAGGAATATCCATGAATTTAAACGAGCTCTTTGATAAGTTTGGTAACCGGGTCAGTGAGCCGGTTTTTCAACTTAAAGAACAGCAGTTTTCTTTGCAAAATTTAGTGACCTTTGTGGCCTTGGTTTGGGGATTTGCTTGGCTCGCTAAATGGATCGAAAAATTTATCCATCGCTCTCTACTTTATAAAGATATTGATCCCGGCATTAAGGGTTCTATAGAGCGCTTTTCACGATATCTTGTCTTGTTTATCGGTCTTTTTGTAAGCTTAAGTTCTATTGGTGTTAATTTGAACACCCTCACCGCCATCGGTGGTGTTCTTCTCTTGGGGATAGGATTTGGTTTACAAAATATTACCCAAAATTTTGTTTCTGGCATCATTATCCTTCTTGAAAGACCCATAAAAAAAGGGGATATCGTCAAAGTGGGCGAAACCTCTGGCCGAGTGCTTGATATTAAGGCTCGTTCAACCCTGATTCTCACAAGAGATGATGTGGTTATTATTGTACCAAACTCTTCATTTATTTCAGAACCTGTCATTAACGATAGCTTCTCTGGCGACAAACTTCGTTTGAGCATTGATGTCCGAGTTGCCTATGAAACAGACATTGATAAGGTGACTGACATCTTGATGGCTGTAGCTTTAAGACATGACCGAGTGCTTAAAATACCACCTCCAACAGTCATTTTAAAAAGTTTTGGAGACTCAGGCCTTAATTTTGAACTCAGAATCTGGACTAACGAACTGTGGTTTTCAGATATAATTCTCTCTGACATCCGCTATGACATTGTGAAACGCTTCAGAGAGACTGAAATCTCAATACCATTTCCCCAAAGGGATGTTCACTTCAAATCAAAGCCCATGCTGGTTTAATAAAGTTGTCAGGTGTAAAATAACTGACAACAAAAAAGCAGGACCATCATAAATACTTCTCTGCAAACCTTGTGGATTCACAAAAACAAGTTGATAGCTTGTTATTCAAGTGCCTTTTTTAAAATCACTGACTCGTTACATCAAGTGCTGCATTTCCTTAATTTAATAAGCATCCTACTAGGGTTAATTGCATTTTGAATGAAATTTTAAATCATCGTTCATTATGTTAATTTTAAGATATCGATGACTTGAAGGAGGAATCATGAACAAATTTTTAGGTGTGCTTATCGTTTTATCTTTTGTCGCTTGCAGCTCTGCTGAGAAAAAACAAACCGAAGCCGAAATGGCTCAGCCTGTGGCTCAAACAACTGAAGCTGCCACTGAGGCAACAAAAGATGCCTCTTCAACTAAACAAGACGATGGCAGTCTTTCAACTTGCACCATGGATAGTGATACCCGTGTGATCGAAGTTAAAAAAACAGAAGGTGGTGGTTGTGAATTGTTTTACACAAAATTTGGTGAAGCCAAGTCTGTGGCCTCTGCTGGATTCGGAACACAGTACTGTGAAGAAGTGAAAGAAAGAATTCAATCCAATCTTGTTAAAGCCGGATTTGCGTGCAAATAATTTTTTTTAATTTTTTAAAAGGGCAATCTCAAAAGATTGTCCTTTTTTTTGTCTTTTTTTTGATTCTTTTGTCTTCCATCCAATCCCATGCCCGCTCTCGATGGGGATTAGGACTGGGTACGGGTTATCTCCCTGACTACCCTGCCGCCGCTCAAGGTCGCCAGCGCTTTTTACTATTTCCAGTCTATCGCGGAAAACTTTTTCGCATTGATCGTGTCACCGGTGTATCAGGAGACGTCTATAATGATTCTCGAGTTGATTTTTCGTGGAATTTTATTTTTCAATTTCCAACAGACTCTGAACTCATACCCGCTCGCCAAGGGATGCGCGACCTAGATTGGGTTCTTAGCCTTGGTCCTGAATTTAAATATTTCATTTACCGTTCTCAAAACCATGTTTTCTTTTTTCGCTTTCCCGTCCGTCAAAACACCTGCACGGATTTTAGCCGTCGCACCCGCTTTTGTGGCGTTGCTTTTAACCCTGGCTTTAGACACGTCTACTATTCACCGTCTTTAGGAGAATTCACCCTCAGAGCTGAAGCTTTCTCGGACTCGAGCGAATACCAACAGTACTTCTTTCAAGTCAACCAAGAGGATTCAACAGCCCGTCGACAAACATTTCATGCACGGGCAGGATTTTTAGGTTTTGTAACAGGTCTTTTTCACTCGATACCCTTTGAAGGGTGGGACTTTTCATCGGCATTTAATCTTTACGATTACAGTTTAGCCATCAATCAAAACAGTCCGCTATTTATTCACAAGACCAATGTTTCTGTTTTTTTTGCAGTCACCATTGATCTATAACTGAATCTCTATTCAATAAAATTATTGGTGAGAGTCAGAACATATTTATGCTGAATAGAGGCTCTTAATCAATCAAATGTTGAGCTCAGTCGGTTGAAAGGACCTACTTTAATTTCTGAATAAGGAATTCCAGTGTTTTTTGCACCGGCAGAGACTGAGTGCGGTTTTTGACCGAAGCCACACTGATTTTATTGATAGAGTCTTTGCCTTTGGCATCGAATTCGTGAAGCTTATAACCCTGCTCCAGCAGTTTATCACCATGATGTCCTGGCAAAACTCCAACCCCAAGACCTGAAGTAATGAAGCGAGCAATCCCTAAAGCATCGGCCACATAGGCTCTGACATTCAGCTGCATTTGCCCGGCTTTAAGATGCTGCTTAAGCCAGCTTCTTAAAATGGGCTCGCCCTTACCATAGGCGATGAATTCGAAGTGTTCATACATTTCTTTGCCAACCAGGCCATTGATCTCTTTCTTTTTTGATTTGTAATAATCTTCAGAACAGTAAAGTTTAAGAACTTCATCATAAACTTTTTCAGTTTGAATTTGAGAATCCATATTAAAATCATCTACAAAGGCAAAATCCACTTCTCCATTAAGAAGCATATTATTGAGTGTGGAGCCCAATTCGAAACGTATATTAAATTTTAGATCAGGGTGAATCTCAGCAAACTCTTTAAGCCAAGGGATAATCACGTTCAAACCAAAAACCACAGGTAAACCAAGGGTGACCTCACCACGAAGTTGGTGGTCTTTGTTTGTCAGTCCAAGCAGGGCTGCTTCAAGGCTCTTCATTTGCGGAGAAATTTGCTCATAAAGTTTTTTGCCCGAGGCTGTTGGGATGAGTTTTTGTTTGATGCGATCAAAAAGCTTTATATCAAGCGAGTCTTCAAGAGATTTTATATGCTGACTGATTCCTGATTGGGTGAGATGAAGCTCTTCAGCCGCTTGGGTCATACTGCGAGTGCGGTAAACAGATTCAAAAATTCTGAGGTAGTTTAAATTAATTTGGTCTAATAGCATAAGTGTTCACTGTTTAAAGTCAGAGTCCCAAAGTCAAAAGTTTAACATAAAAACGCAAATTCAAAAGCCATGACTGAAAGTTAAACAGTTCCCATTCTTCTTATGTCACAACTGAGAAGTTTATAGCACAAACTCACCAAAGTGTTGACAAAGTTTTTTTTTTGAAAAAAGACAAAAAAAGCTTTTGCCTGTAATATCATAGACTTAAGCCATCTCATCTTGCTACAACCCTATCCTTTTTTCAATAAATTCAAAGAATTAGCTGGCTTTTCTTTAATCCCCTAAAGGGCTTTACACTGAAGTCCTGATGAAGATCAGTTAAAAGTGAGGATTATATGAAAACCATTAAAAAGCTTTTATTCGGTATGTTGGTCGCTACAGCTTTTTTAAACATCAGCTGCTCAAAGGGAAGTTTTTCTCTGATGAGTGATGAGGCTGTCTTCACCCAAAGTGTGACTCAAACCAATGTTAAGGTTGATATCCTGTGGGTGGTTGATAACTCAGGATCTATGGAAACCTCACAGGCTAATGTGGCCAATAACTTTCAAGCCTTTATCAATAAGTTTCAGCAAACAAACTTTGACTATCAAATAGCAGTCACGACAACTGAAGCTTGGCGTGCACCTGTTGATAACAATACTGATCTTGCAAGATTTAGAGATGGTACTGATCTGACCAGCTATTCTGGAATAAAGGTTATTAGACCTGATACTCCAGATCTTGAGCAAACTTTTATTACTAATATTACCCAAGGCACACGCGGCAGTGGTGATGAAAGACCATGGCAGAGTTTAAGAGAAGCCTTAAGTCTTCAAGCGAATCTGGATGAACCTTTTCCAAGACCTGATGCTCTTTTAGCTGTTATTATTCTCGCCGATGAAGACGACTTCTCACATAATGGAAATAATAACGTGCAAAGTGTGGCTAACCCCTATGATAATCCTATCTTGCATGACCCTATGATGTATCACCAGTTTCTCTATAATTTAACAAACAGTACAGATACAAAATCTAACTTTATCGTCAATGCCATTGGTATTTGGGATCAGACTTGTCTTGATCAACTGAATACTACTTTCACTGGTCGACGTATTCTACGACGGGTAGAACCTGTGGTTGACGCCACTGGTGGTTACAAAGGAAGTCTGTGTGATGATTTCACAGATGTCCTCAGTGGAATCACTGACACCATCCTTGAAAGATCAACAGCCTTTCAATTAGGACGAGAGCCCTACATTCCATCTATCGTTGTTAAAATCAACGGCGTGGTTATCCCTATGGATCCCATCAATGGTTGGAGCTACGAACCCAATGGAATGCTGATTGTGTTTCATGGTTCAGCTGTCCCAGGATCATCTGATGTTGTGAATGTAACTTTTGATCCCAATGGTTTAAAATAATAAAATATTATTGAACAGACAAAAAAACAACGGCCGGTCGAGCCGTTGTTTTTTTTGATTAAAATTT
>CAYMBT010000180.1:0-5811 GCA_964388755.1 uncultured Pseudobdellovibrionaceae bacterium
GTTGTCACAGGATGTAAAAGTGCTTGGCACTTTTACATCCTGTGACAACAAACAGGGCCTGGCACCATTTCCGAGAACTTTGTCTTTTTTCTTGCAATAAAGACAAAAAAGAAAAATTTCAAAAAATTGGGGGTTTTAGAATATGTTGTATTTTTAATAACATAGGCTTGCTACATGGTCGCGATCTTTGAGTTTTGATGTGATCTTTGGGGAATAGGGTTTGCATATGTCTTGGGTTTCAAATAACAACGATGATTCAAGAATCATTAAATTTGGGATTTGATATTAATCAATTCACAAAAAACGATTGGAGTGAAGATGGGTTTTTTTAGATTTTTATTACTGGCAACGACAATGATTTCTCTTGTGGCTTGTTCTGGTGGTGACAGTGGTCCCGGATTTCCAGGCGATGGCGTGATCGGGCCGGTGATCCCTGATTTTGACACCGTCGTTGATCAAAACTCATGTTTGTCACCCATGGAAAATGTTTTTAATGAATCTGATTATTACGAAGAAGAGTTCACCAGAAACCTAAGGTCTGGCGATGCTCCTTGCCTCAAAAAAGCTATTTCTTTAGGAAACATTAACGTCAATAAAGAGACAATGGATGTTTTTGGTAAGGATCCCATGTTACCCATTTTTCGCGCCATGGGTGATAGTTCGTTATTTTTTGCTAAAGCCAAGGGACGTAGCTTTGATGTCCTTAAAGTATTGCATGAAGCTGGTGCTGATTTGACTGTTCAAAACAATAACGGAGAAACGCCGCTTCTTTTTGCCATAAAACATGTGGATCAAGAAGACCATCCCAGTGTTGCTCAATTTTTAATTCAAACTCATAATGCGGCTGTTAATAAGAGCGATCGATCTGGGATGACCACACTTCATTACGTCGTTACAGATGTGAAAAATGCACTGACTCTTGACCTTCTAGAAAAGCATGGTGCTGACCTTAATCAAACAGATAGTAACGGCCAGTATCCGTTAATGATGTCCATAGAAAATAATTGGGAGATCGGTGCTCAAAGTATTGTTGAAGCCAATGCCAAAATTAATATTAAGAACAAACAACAGCAGACGGCGTTACATAGGTCTATTTCTAAAACTATGGATAATTTAAGCCAGCTTTTGATTTCAAAAATGACAATGGATGATCTCAATTCACAGGATAAGTTTGAAGAGACACCTGTCTTTGTTGCGGTTGTAAAAAGAAATGCCAAAATTACCCAACTCTTACTGGCCAAAAAAGTGGATCTCAATATTATGGACTCTCAAAGAAGTCTGCCGCTGCACTCGGCTGTGACCTGGGCTAACGAAGCTATCACCAAAGAGATCGTTGATAATACAAGTAACAAGTTCATTGATCTAAAAAACAATGACAATGTTACGCCACTTTTCTTAGCTACAGGTTTTCAGAATATCAATTATATGACATGGTTAATTCAGCGTGGAGCCGATGTTAACTCAACAAATAAAAGTCAACAGTGGACAGCTCTTCATTCGGCGACTGATAACGATTTTCGCCAAGGTATGAGCCTTTTGCTGGCGTCAAACGCGACTGTGAACATGAAGAATGAAAAAGGACAGTCTGCACTTCATCTGGCAAAGAGTAAAGATGCAGCAATGATTTTGATCAATAACCATGCGGATATTAATTTAAAAAACAATCAGGGCACACCACCCATTGCTACATTTATGATGTCTCTTAAAGAGGACATCGTTATGCTTTTGGCTCAATCGGGTGCCGCCTTAGATTGGACCGGAGAAAACGGCAAAACATTGTTACACCTTGCGGCCCTTGGAGGCATGTCCCAAGCCACAGATTTTTTTGCTGATCAGTTGGATATCAATGCGCTAGATGATCAACTTCAAACCCCGCTCTTTAAAATTACAAATCTGAATACACTTAAAGCGTTATTAAAAAGAAATCCCAAGATCAATATAGTGGATAGTGAGCAAGAAAGCGCATTCACCCGTTATGTCGGTCGATATATTTCAAACCCTTCACCAGAGTATCTCGTTATGATCAGCGAACTGATTTCTGCGGGAGCCGATGTCAATCATAAACTGAGTAATGGAACCACAGTTCTTTTTCGAGTATTAAGTTATAAAGATATTTTCACCCAAACACCGCTTTTTCTGGGTGATTTGATGTCGATTTTTCAAAAGTCAGATATGAACTTTAATCATAGAGACAAAGAAGGCAAAACTCCGCTCTTTTATGTTGATACGATTCAAGAAGTGCAAGATTTAAAAAAAGGAAGTTTACTAGGACCTGTTGATGTTTCGAGTAAAGCTAAAAACGGTCAAACAGCAAGTGATTTCTTTAACGTAGAGCTTGATATCACCATAATTCGAATTGATAATGTTCTTAAAGATATTGAAAAGCTAACTCAGGATATCGAAGAGGCCAAGAATTCTAATAATACAGCGAAAGTGAATCAGTTAGAAAATCAAAAAATAAACAAAATGAACACAAAAGATGGGCTTGAAAAGAAAGTTCTGCAGCTGCAAAATATTTTAAAAGCGATTCAAGCTTAAATTATAGAACCACTTTGCGAGAGTTTGAACAGAGACTTTTTATAAGTGGTTTTTTTATTTCTTTTCTTAATTCAAATGTTGATTGAGAGCTTGGTCGATTGATCAAATCCTGGGAGATGACTTTTCGTTAAAGTCTTCTTTTAATAATTCAAGGGTCACCAGTGATCTTCTATGTGTTCTTTTGAGTTTAAGGTGGCTTGCGAAAAACAAAAATTGTCATTTTTTTTATTTCTTCACACCTGTCCTGAAATGAGACAGTCTTGGTTCTTATTTTTAAAGTTAAACTAAGTCATTAGAATCTCATGTGAAAATCATTTTTTTTTGCCACCGGATTCATTTTTTAAAGGTAATAAAATAGGTTTAATCCTGTTCATGGGTATGGCCGTTTATTTGCAAAAGTCATTGATTTAAAGATCAATATAAAGTCGATGTATGGGGTTATTCATGAAAAAAAATGTCATTTCACTTTTAGCAGTTTTCCTTCTTTTTGCAGTAGGCTGTAAATCAGGTAAGCCATTTGGCTGTAGCAAAAATAATGACCAACCCATCGATTTAAGGCTCGGTGAACCAGGCAAAACAGAGGTGATCAATAAATTGCCAGCCAATGATAATGTGAAGACCCTTGAGGATGATGAGACCATTACTTTTACCAGTGATGATGGTGGTGCCATTATTACCCATAACTCAAATCGTGAAATCAATGTGGGTGACATTATTATTGCTAACCCCGAGCAAAGATATTTAGTGCGAGTGAAAGAAGTTCTGACCCGAGAAAGTGGTCGTACCCAAACTGTATTAAGACAAGCACGCATTGATGATATTGTCGGTGATCAGTCTGGAACTCTTAAAATTGAATCCACCCCGGTTTATGATCTTGAAGATATCAGCCGCCTAGAAAGACTGGCAAAAACCCGTTTGGGATCTTCGGATGCTTTTTATGAAGTCGACAACAAAGGCAGAGTGTTAATTAGAAATCTTGAACTCTTTTCTGTGGATATTAACTCTGATGGACGTATCAGTGGTGGTGCCAATAAAATCATGGGAATCCCTATTAATAATCCCTATGAGCGCTTTACTGTGTCGTCTGCCGCTGGAGGTAAGTATCGCGCCGTTGTTAATGAGGCTATTATTGAAATTGTACCCACATTAAGATCTGAATCACAGTGGAAGAGCAGTAAAATATCCCATCTTCAGACCCGTATAGATACAAAAGTTCGCTATCGTGTCGACATCACCTATGAAGCTGCTGGAGAAATCCAAATGGAAGCTCTTATAGATGCATTTATGCCTAAAAAAGTAATTCCATTTCGCGTGCCTGGTCCAACGCCCGTTTATCTCGATATAGAATTGGGTGTTCCTGCAGGAGCTTCTTTAAAAGCTTCTAAAAAAGGCAAGACTCGGGTGGTTTATGAGTCTGAATATGATTTTTTTACCACTATGACTTACGATGAAGAAAGTGGAATCACTACTGATAAAGATCAACGAGTCGCCATTAAAGATACCCGTATCGAAAACACAGAGACCGACACAAAACTTGAAGCTGAAATTTTTCTTAAACCCCAAGTCACTGCTCGCCTCTATCGAGTAGTAGGTCCTTATGCCTATCTTAAACCCTATGTTCGTGGCGAAATTCAGTGGCCATCCACTGAAAAAAGAGATGATCTTTTTGTTGGTGTTACAGGTGGAGTCGGCATTGAACTTTCAGAACCTATTTTTGTAAGCCAGCTTGTTAGTTTTGACTCTGGCAAGTTGTTTGATTTCTTTCAGTCTTTTGATTTAGATAAAGCGGGGAGTGATCCGGCCCAAGTGTTTGAAGTTGGGCAAAGACTACAAACAACTGTGAGTGTTGATGAGGTCGGACCTGAAGGCTTTGTTCGTTTTCAACTCAAAGAGCATCTGAGCGATGGTTTTTTAAGGTATGAATTGATTGAGCCCACTCGCACTGGACTTCTACTACCCTCAGAGTCATTTTATATGGATGGGGATTTATTTTACTATCCCATGCCCCAATCCAGAAGCGAAACCTTTAAGGTTCGCGTTTATGGTAAAAACAATAGTTTTGAAGATGTGGAAATTGCTATCCAAGTCGCAAGTCAGGTCACACAAGAAGTTTCTCAGGACAGATACGGATTAACAACCAATTCTTACCAAGTTTCTAATGGCAATCCCAACGAATTTAAAAACCAGGTGCCCAGTTATAATCTGGGTGGTTTTACTGCCCGAGTTATGCAGGGTTCAGTGAACATGGTTGATTGCGTTCTCCATAATTACGGCGACCAAAACCGCAATCGCCAAGAAGCGAGAATGTCTCGCGAAATGTGTCAACGTTACGCCTATCTCGAAGAGGATTATTATAATTTTTTATCCAGTCTTAATCCCATGGGCCCAGGCCGAGAAGGTCTCAGTAGTGGCCCGACTATTCAAGAAATTCGTGAATTTCCGCCCTTTTATAATTACGAAGGGGGATACACCGCCATTTTAAGTGATCAGTTGACGAAAATCAGTAAAGTCGAAGAAAAATCAGATTATTTACGCTATGAATTCTTAAATTTAATTCATTTTGGTGACTATGTGGTTTCTAAAAAAACCGATGAAACAAATTGTCATCCTGCCATTGAAATTAAACCTGTCAATACCGACACTCACACAGGCTTTCGCTTAGCCACGCGAGGTTGCGGTGATTTAATTCCTGTGAATCCATTTAATACCACTCAATTAAAATCATTATACACTCGATATTCGAGTCGTGACAGAAAATGGCAAGACAGCTATGCCGACTGGGCAGTGACACTTAATGAAGAAGACAAAAATTTACATGTAGTCGAAATCACAATCGAGAAGTCCATGCTCAATAATAATGAAGCCCAAAGCTTATCAAGCTCCCTTGTTATATTATTGCCACTCAATCCCATGATCAGAAACCTTCTTGTGGTTCAAAGTGATCTAGCCTCAGGCTTTTTTAAACAGTCCCAAGGTATACTGGACATCTTTAATTTAGGTCTGTCCGACCTTAACTACTCACAAAAGATGATCCAAATTGATTTTGACCTTGAAAGTCGACCCACCGATTTTGGTAATAATTACGAGATCAAAAGTTTTAAAGGCCGCGAAATATTCACGCTACAAGGCTACGTAAACAACCTCAACAATCATCAATATCAGTAAACTTTTTTGGTGCCAGGCCCTGTTTGTTGTCACAGGATGTAAAAGTGCTATGAACTTTTTAATCATGTGACAACAAACCTGGGCGGGCCCCGGAGGGATGGTTATGGT
>CAYMBT010000181.1:0-5786 GCA_964388755.1 uncultured Pseudobdellovibrionaceae bacterium
GGTTAAAGAACTTTAAAAAAAAATCTCAAAATAAGACGAATCATCAAAAACAGTAAACTTATTTTTTGAGCACAAAAAATGATAAAATGGACGAGAACACGGTCAAGAGTGAGAGTGAAATCATAAGGGCAAAATCGTCTTTATAAAAATCAAAATAATAACCAAACAACGCAGGACTCAGTGAGGTGGATAGTACCATGATGGTCGCAATGCTACTTTTGATAGCTCCTAAGTGACGAACGCCATAGAGTTCGGCCCATATGGCGGACTTGATTGTTCCGCCACTGCCGACAGTGAGTCCAAAAAGAAAATAACCCAACAGAACCGACCATGCTTGGTCAAATAAAGCCAGTGTTAATAAACCTAAGGCCATGGGGATTTGGTAAAAGGGAAAGAGTTTGATGGCTGTATAACGATCCACTTGGGGTCCGGTAACAAATGAATTTAATATTCGCCCAAGGGCAAAAAAACTAAGGCCTGTGGCCATCAGTGGAAGGCTCAATGATTTTATATCAGCCAGTGCCGCTTGATGAAAAAAAAGTCCGGTAAGAGCAAAAGGTGGCATAAGGACTTGTGGTAAAATCAAATAAAACTTGGGATGCCTTAGAACATCTTTTCTGCTCCAGTCTTTGGTTGAAGATGAGTCACTTTTGTTTTTATCTTCAGTGGTAAAGATTTGCAGATTAAAGTCAGGAATTTTTCGAGTCAGAGTCCAAACCAAAGGAATAAATAATAAAAGAACTGTGAATATTAAAATGGCAGAAGTGCTTTTAAAACTCAAAGCGATGATCATAAACGCAAAAGCAGGAGTCATAAGACCCTCAAAAATAGGGTATCCCAAAGAGCTTATACTTAAGGCTTTTCCCCGTTCTTGATTAAAAAAGCGCGCGATCGATATAGAGCTAATGCTTGAGCACATTCCTTGACCAAAAAGACGTAAACCAAAAAGACCAAGAGCCACAAAGAGTAAGTTTTCTTGGGAGAGCAAAAGCATTTGGCTGATAACAAGGCCAAGGCCGACGAGAACACTGACTTTTCGAATGTCATAGCGATCAATGGCGGGACCAAGAAAAGAAATAAAAAAACCACTGACCAGGGTCACAAAAGAATAAATTGAGCCGTAATCAGAGTGGGTGAGGTTATAACTCAACATCACAGAGGGGCTGAGGAGAGCAATAAAGTGGGTCTGTCCCAGGCCTGAAAAAAAAGCCGTTAAAAAGCCAAAGGCCAGGGTGCGGGGGTGTTTTATGACCAGTTGCCAGTAGCTCATGTGTTCTTTTAATCATTTATTCTAACAAGGGCAATGTCTATAGAAATCCTTCACTCTAAAGAGTGCCGAAATCATTTAAAGTCCTTGTGCTGCATAAATGCTTGAGTGATTGGCAATTAAATTAGATAAACGAACTGCAAGTTTTTTTGGAAGGAAGCCACTATGTCTGAACTTTTAAACGGTTTTGGAAACAATTTTGAATCAGAAGCGATAGAAGGCAGTCTTCCTCGTGGTCAAAATAGTCCAAAGCAACCCCTTATGGGTTTGGTCCCAGAGCAACTTTCGGGCAGCGCTTTTACAGTTCAGCGCCATCGTAATCTTAAAAGCTGGCTTTATCGAATCCATCCCTCAACACTTCATGGGCCCTATAAATCCTATCCTGCTTCTTATTGGCTCAGTGATGCCGCTTTGACTTCTCCCACTTCACCCGCGCAAATGAGATGGTTGCCTTTAGAAAAGCCAAAAAGCTCTAGGGACTTTATTGATGGTGTGACCACCATGGTGACAACCCAATCAGTGCCGTTTGTAGCCTCTCATCATTATCAGTTTAACTTAACAATGGGAGAGCGTTTTTTTTGTAATGCCGATGCCGAACTTATTTTTATTCCGCAAGTTGGTGGTGTGGTTTTAAAAACAGAAATGGGAGTGCTTAAAATTTCACCCCAAGAGATTGCTGTCATCCCTCGCGGTGTTAAGTTTCAAGTGGAGCCACAAACCCAAAATACATGGGTGACCGGTTACCTGGGCGAAAACAGCGGTCATCCACTGACTTTGCCAGAACTTGGGCCTTTGGGTGCCAATGGTTTAGCCCATGCCAGGGATTTTATTTATCCCCACGCTCAATTTGAATTTTCAGAAGGATCATTTGAGCTGATCACAAAGCTCAATCATTTATTTTGGTCCTGTGAACTTAAGCATTCACCCCTTGATGTGGTGGCTTGGCACGGTAATTATGCTCCCTACAAATATGATCTGCGAAAATTTAATACCATGGGAACTGTCTCCTTTGATCATCCCGATCCGTCGATTTACACGGTTCTCACATCACCATCGGCCTCACCCGGTGTGGCCCATCTCGATTTTGTGATATTTCCGCCGCGATGGCTAGTGGCTGAAAATACTTTTAGACCACCTTACTACCACCGCAATGTGATGAGCGAGTATATGGGTTTGATTCATGGTGTTTACGATGCCAAACAAGGTGGCTTTTTACCGGGCGGAGCCAGTTTGCACAATTGTATGACCGCCCATGGCCCTGACACCCAAACTTTTATTAAGGGCATAGAAAATAGTGAGACTCCCCAGAAAATCAATGACACCATGGCCTTTATGTTTGAGACATGTCACCTTTTTCGACCCACTCAAGCGGCTCTGGAATCCAAAAGTTTTGATAAAACGTACACAGATTGTTGGCAAAATTTTAAACCTTTATTTAGGAAGTCGTAATGGGTCGCATTTGGTTATTGTGGGGATGTATTCTTGGATTTTTATCGGTTCTGCTTGGCGCTTTTGGCGCCCATACACTTAAGCCACTCATGACGGCCGAAAAGTTAGAGATACTGATGACGGCTAACCAATACATGGCTTATCATGCCTTGGCCCTATTGGTACTTGGACTTTGGAGCCATTGGGAAAAATGGTCTTCAACCCTTTTGACAGGTTTATGTTTTCTACTGGGTTCTGTTATTTTTTCGGGCTCAATTTACGTTTACGTATTTTTTGAACATAAGACGGCCGCTATGATGACCCCTGTTGGTGGAGTGCTTTTTCTTTTAGGTTGGTTTTTCTTTGCTCTTACAATTATTAGAACTAAGGGCAGTATCATTTAAATTTCCTTTTATTTTTACCCAGACCAAAGGCCGTGAAAAGGCCTTTGTCTTTTAATTTCTTTAATGATTTCGGTACAATATCCCTACTCGACAAAAGAGGGGTAACTTCATGTCCTTGGATCCACAAAAAGAACTTAAACCCATCGTTCTTGTTGGTGTGGGAGAATTTCATTATAGGCTTCTCAATCAGATTTGTGAGTTGAATCAAAATCAACGACCCATTGTTTTTGTCAGCGAAAAAAAGCGCTTTACACCACGCCGTTATCTTGCGGCTCTTCTGCAAGGATTCATTCATAGCAACCAGGTCGAACTTGATTTTTGGAGTCTTTGTCAGAGATGGGGAGTTTATTATTTACAAGATGAGTGCATTAACATCAGTCGTGAAGAATCCACCCTGTATCTCAAAAAATATGGCAAATTGGATTATCATTCTGTCTCTGTTGAGACTTTGACTGTTCCTCGTCATGATCATTTTGTCAGCCAAGGACCCAGTGTCATTGATTTTCAAAACACTTTGCAAATCATGAAAGAGCTCAATCACTTTTTTTTAGAGGTGGGTAAGCATTGTCCCTTAGACACTCGCGTAATCATTGATGGTTTGACTCAAGAGACCATGGATCTCGCCATGGTGATTCAAAGTCAACTTAAAAAACATTGTCAAACCACAGAAGTGATTTTGTTAGAATCCAGTGGCTCCCATGGGATTAAATCCACAGAGCAAAAGTTTCTTAAGCAAAACAATATACGCATCCTGAGTGGTACTGCAATCTCTGAGGTCAGAGATCATTGTCTCGAGCTTTCTGATGGTCTCAGTTTTGAATTTGATATTTTTATACCCATGAGTGGTTGGCGATCCACTGACCTTATTGGCAAAATTGTTCAAAAAGAAAATGTTAAAATCATGGTTGAAAAAGATTTAAGTCTGCAAGATGACGCCCCCATTTATTTTTATGGCGATAACGTTTTCTTTGAACACCATAATCAGCCTGTTACCCATCTCTATGATGATGAAACTTTAAAAACAGTTTTATCAAATCTTGTTCTTGAAAAGGGTGATAAAAAAAGAAATGAAGTGAGTTTAAAATTTAAAAAATGGAATGAACGAGCTTATTTACAAAGAAGTTTTACAGATCTTTTGACCAAAAAAGACGAAACCTCTTTGTTTTTTGAAAAATGGCAAAATGATTTTATGGCGGAATTGAGTAAGGTCAAGCCAGCCTGTAACCTTGAATTTCGTCGTCGTGAAATTAAAAAGGAGCTTCATTATCAGTCAGAACATATGTCACGACCTTGGAGAGGAAGTCTGAACGAGTCTCATCTCACCGGGCTGACTCGTTTGATTAGTTTTAGTGGTTTTAACCATTGGGGGAGTGTGACCCAATCCACCGAAAAGATTTTTGAATGTTTGATTTTGAAATCTCTCACTAAGGGTGTTTGCCCCAAACGCTTTCGCTTTATGCTGACTCTTCCCCGCTCCCAAGGAAAGTTGACCCAAAGTTTTTTTCAGAACACCATTAAAGCACTCGAAGAAATCTCGAGAGCTTACGATATTGAACTTGATGGAGGTGATACTTTTGATGGTCACCAGTGGCGACTGTCACTGACCTTAAGTGGTGAGAAGAGTATTAACATTTCAGAAAAGTACAAAAATCATGATTATATTTTAATCACAAGGCCCCTGGGTTACGGCTTAGTGTGGTCGAATCGCACCCATGATCAATTTTCATCAAAATGGTTTGAAGAGAGTATTAACACACAAGAGCCACTGCAGTTTTCGAAGTTTTCAGATTTTATTTCGACCCACCAGCCTTCTTCGATCAATATGATTGAAGAATGGGGATTTCTTCAGCATGCCAGTCTTAGTCTGACTCCGGATCAACAGTTGATGATTAACTTTAGAGAAATTCCACGGCACAAAGGTGTTGACCTTCTTTTGCCTTCAGAAATGAACTATCCTGCTCTGGATATCAATTGGGCGCGCAGTAAAGATGATGTGGCTTTTGACCGAAGTGAGGTTTCAACCGTCAATTCCATACTGTGGGATCCATTAAGCCAAGGCTCTTTAGTGATTGGTTTGAGTGCAAAGAATTATCAACAAGCTTTGATGGATCTTAAAAATATGGGTTTTCAAAAGACAAAACTCATTGGTTGTGTTAGACCCAAAGTGAACAATAATAAAGTTGTGCTCTCCGACTGGATGCCTCAATTATGAATCGAATGGAAGCCGATCAACTTAAGGTTTTTCGAACTGATCTAGAAATGAATGAAGGCCAAATCTTCCATTTGCGTTTTGGCCCCCTTGATCTTTATATCGAAAAAAATCGCAACGAAATACGCCTTCGTTGGATGACCACTAATGACTGGATGGATAATTCATTTCATTACCAATTTCCGTTTGAGAGTTTAATCCCGCAAAATCTTTTGCAAGAGCGAAGATACGCATCCTCGTCACCAAGCCCCATTCTTAAGGTCATACCCTATCTGGGCGAGAAACCCTTTGTGGTTAAACCCAACACATCATTTACTATTTTACCTGGTGAGAAAGCTAAAATTTTTCTAAGCACTCCTATGAATATCCGTCTCATTGATGCAAACCTGCTACAAACGATTGATGAGATACCTGTTCTCAACCGTGTTAAAACCTGGTTTGGTGAGTCACCCACCGATGGGGAACTGTGTTTTTTTAC
>CAYMBT010000182.1:0-5711 GCA_964388755.1 uncultured Pseudobdellovibrionaceae bacterium
TCAGTCTCATATGGCAACAGACTAGACTTCTTTTGCCAATTTCAGACAATAGGTAAAGTGACCTTGACCGGTCGAGCATCATCCTTAGACCAAAGCCAGCCCCTTTAGTGTCCTCACTGACGGTGCGTTCATTATAGGCATGATAAAGGGATTTACAAATTCCGTCTCGATCCACAGAGCCCCATGGGTCAACAGCGCCAATAAAAAGGTCTTCGCTGGTGTGAACAGCAAAAATTTTTGCATTTTTGTTACCGGGATAGCGCACTTTCTCGTGTCGCTGCATATTTTTAAAAATTCTGTATCCGCTGTCATCAACAGGAGCATTAAACAAAGCATTTGAGAAAAGTTCATCGATCACAATAAGAATATTATCAGCCAGGCGATTCATAGATTTATGGCGACCAATAAATTTATGAATACTTTCTAGAATTCTTTCTTTGTGCTCGGTGCAATTAAAGTTTTCTTGCCAAACCCTCATGGCCACAGTTGAGCTGTCTTGTGAGTTTAATAAGGTTAATGGGTTATTGAGAAAGAGTTTTGGTTTTTTTTGTATGATGCTAGCAATAAAAAGTTCATAAGGAAGATCGTCGTTTGAGGTTTGGACAATGTGGCTGAGTTTATTTTCAACAAAGGCTTTAAGAAAAGCCCGAGTTTGAATATGATTTCCAAGACCCACTTTATGACTGAGATCAAGATCAGCGTGCAGCTCTTCTTTATCAAAACTAAACGCTTCGACCTGCGCCATAAGATCCTTAAGCGCACTGTCATTAAGCTTTTCAAAGGCCTCAGGAAAAAAATCCAAAAGAGTCATATACTATTATAGTAATTGGCTTTTTTTTAATTGAATACCACTTGATTTTTGGGGGTGACAAAAGACCAGTCAACAAAGACTAAACTCTTTCTGTCTTTGGCTAGAGTCGCTTTAAGAAGTCACAGTTGAATGCCTGTTTTTTTAACTGACATAGATCGAAATAAAAGTGAATTGTTGTGCTTTTTTATTTCAACCTTCTTCATGTCAGGTTTCTGGCTTTTTTGACTTTTTTTCTTTAAATCTGTTGTCTCGCAAAAAAAGAGTGTCTTGCTTTGAGACAAAGATTGGGCTTGGGTGAGACGGGATCAGAGCCTTAAACTGAACTATGACGATTTGCGTAAAGCCTCAGTCCACCGTGAACCTTCTATGACAATTCTCACTAGGTTTTCACTTATAACTAAGTACAGATGTCCCATTCATTTCGCGTTTTTCATAAAGACACCCCTATTTTACCCATTGGGGAATGGCCCCATGGCTATTGGGCTCTAAAGACATGTCTGAGAACCATTTTGATCACAGAAAATGAACAAATCCCCTCTGTCCTAAAAGACTTTGAGGTCTTTAGTGACGAAAGAGCCTATGGTTTTTTACTAGAGGTCGTTTGTGGCATGCATTCACCCATGGTGGGTGAGACAGAAATTTTTGGTCAATTTAAAACCTTTCTGAACCAAAACCGTGCTGAATTTTCCAGCGGCCTTAATCAGGTGATGGATAATTTGCTCACTGAAGCTAAAAAAATACGCTTTGAATATCTACAGAACCTAGGCTGTACATCCTATGGCAGTTTGCTGCGCAAAAATATTGGAGATAAAGACACTCCTATTGCCATTCTGGGTGCCGGCTCTCTGACCGCTGATCTTTTGCCATGGCTTTTAAAAAGAAAAACTAAGCCTGAAGTCTTCACCCGAACTCCAGAAAATTATCCTGATTTTGAAACTCAATGGAGCGGTTTAACGCTTTCATCTCTCAGCGATTTTTCATCCCATCCCCCAATGCAGGGCCTTCTTATTATCGCAGCGGGTATTGAAACAAGTGTGGTTAATGATCTTCTTAAAAATCACAAATTCAGTGGAATATTTGACCTTCGCGGAGAGAGTTCATCGGACCCTATTGATGGATATCATGTTGTTAAACTCAATGACTTGTTTACTGATCTTCAAAAAAACCGCCAGCAAGTTCTTGAAGTTAAAGAAAAAGTTACGCGAGTGATTGATCGAAATGTGCAAAAATTTAAACTGATTGAAAAACAAAGACCTTTTGGTTGGGAAGATTTGTGGACCTACTCATAGCCTCCAGGCGAAGCGACCTGGCACGCTTACAGGCTTATCAGGTGGGTGAGGCTTTAAAGATTAAAAACCCCGGTTTAAAAATCAATTATCATTTTAGAGAATCCATGGGTGATCAAAACCTCAATGATCCCCTTTGGAAAATGCCAGAAAAGGGTGTTTTTACTGAAGATTTTCGAGAAGGCCTCATCAAAAAAGAATGGGACATGGTGGTTCACTCTTTTAAAGATCTCCCCATAGAAACAACCCCACAGACTCAAGTTGTAGCCACTTTACCCAGAGCCGACAGTCGAGACCTACTGATTTTAAAAAAAAACCATTTCCAAAAGGTCGAAGAAAAAAAAGTTCTCACCTTGTACTCTTCCTCACCCCGAAGGGTTTATAATTTAAAGCCTTTTTTAAAGGATTATTTTCCGACACCCTTAGATGACGTCCAGTTTGAAAATGTGCGCGGCAATATTCTCACCCGTATCGAAAAACTTTTTTCTCACGATTCAGTGGATGGCCTTATTTTAGCCAAAGCTGCGCTGGATCGAATTTTATCAACCACCCAAGATGAGTTTAAAGAAGGGCGAGATAAAATTAAAAATTTACTTTTTCAGTGTTACTGGCAAGTATTACCATTAAGCCTTAATCCTACGGCCGCAGGTCAGGGTGCCCTGGCGGTTGAAATATCAAGTGATAGGACTGATCTTAAAGAGCTATTAAAAACAATTCACTGCCAGAAGACTTGGGATGATGTTGATTTTGAGCGAAGCACCCTTAAAAAACATGGTGGTGGTTGCCACCAAAAAATTGGTGTCAGTCGTTTTCATCGCTCTTACGGGTCTGTTTCTTTTCTTAAAGGTCAAAAAGAAAGTGGTGAAATATTAAATGAAGACCATTTTAATCCTATAAAACCCCTTAAACTTAAAAACCCATACCTTGAAATGCCGACTTGGTTTGAGCGTGAAAGTGTTCTTTATCAATACCCAACACTGGCCAATGCCCATTTTATTGCACGAGAAACAGCCCTCCCGAAGGATGTTAAAATCAGTAAAGATCAAATTTTATGGGTCAGTGGTTTAAAAACTTGGAAAGCTCTGGCGAGACGTGGCCTTTGGGTCAATGGTTGTAGTGACTCATTGGGCGAGAGTGAAGAGCGTGGACTAGGGATCTTAGCTCCTGATTTAAAATGGGCCAAGTGGACCCATAAAGAAGGCTATTTTCAAACCCAAGAACTTACGGTGAGCACCTATCAGCTGAAAGCTAAAAATCCATGGATTCCCTTAAAGGCTTACAGTGAATTTTATTGGACCAGTGGTTCACAATTTCTTTTAGCGATCTCGCGCCAGCCTGAAATCCTTAAGGCCGAGCATTATTGCGGAGCTGGTCATACCTATACAATCATTAAAGACATGTTAAATAAGAATGGAATTTCAAAAGAGCCCACAATTGTCCCCCATTTTTCTTTATGGAAAGCGGCCTTTAAAGGAAGTTAATATGTTTGATAATTCTGAAAAATTATTTCAAAGAGCTCAGAAAGTTTCCCCAGGCGGTGTTCATTCGCCGGTGCGTGCCTTTAAAAGTGTGGGTGGAAATCCCATTTTTTTTAAAGAGGCTCGAGGCCCTTACATCGTATCTGTAGAGGGTGGAGAGTACATCGATTTTTGCCAAAGCTTTGGTCCACTGATTCTTGGTCACCGAGATCCTGAAGTGGCTGAAAAAGTAAAAGTGATGATGGATAAAGCTTGGACCTTTGGTGCTTGTGAACCCTATAGCCTTATGCTTGCAGAATGGATCGTAGAAAATGTTCCACACGTCGAGCGTGTGCGTTTTGTCAGTTCTGGAACAGAAGCTGTTATGAGTGCAGTTCGTTTGGCTCGCGGGGCCACCGGAAAAAATAAAATTATAAAATTTGAGGGTTGTTACCACGGCCATGTGGATTCACTTCTTGTAAAATCGGGCAGTGGACTGGCCGGAGTCGCCGCCAGCGACTCAGCGGGTGTATCAGCTCAAGTGGCGGCGGAGACCGTTGTATTACCCATTGGCGATCGGGCTGCTTTAGAAAAAGCTTTTGAAGTCCATAAAAATGAAATTGCGGCTATTATTATCGAACCCTTACCCGCCAACTTTGGACTTTTGATTCAAGATAATGATTACCTTCGTTTTGTTCGAGAAATCAGTACACGATACAACGCACTTCTTATTTTTGATGAAGTGATCTCTGGCTTTCGTGTTGCTATGGGTGGGATGGCCGAAGTTTCAGGTGTTGTGCCTGATATTGTCACTTACGGCAAAGTCATCGGTGGCGGTTTTCCAGTGGGTTGTTACGCGGGTAAAAAAGAACTGATGGATCTAGTGGCCCCCCTTGGCCCTGTTTATCAAGCTGGAACCCTCAGTGGAAACCCTGTAGGAATGGTTGCTGGCCTTGCCACCTTAGAGAAAATGAAACGTGATCATGTCATCGAACACTTGAACGAAAGAGCCAAGCAATTTGTCAGCACTCTTAGAGATCATATTTCAGCCCTCGATATTCCACTGCAAGTTTCACAGTTTGGCTCTTTGTTTTGGATCCATGGATCAGAGCACGCTAATCCCAATTCACTGGGGCAAATCAATAAAAATCAAGGGCCTCTTTATGCTCGTCTTTTTTATGCCCTTCTTGAAGAAGGGGTTTATCTACCCCCCAGCGGTTATGAAGTTTGCTTTTTATCCTGGGCCCATAACGAAAAAATTATGGTGGAATGCAGCCATCGTTTTAAAAACGCATTCACCCAATTTAAGGAAACCTCTCAAGAGTGAGACTGATCTTTGCGTCCATCTTTTTTTGGCTCGTTTTTGTCATCTCTCTGGCGAGTTGGTGGCTTTATTTTGGTTTAAATCTGATTAGTCAAAATATGGACCTGGAAAACGCCATGATCGTTCGTCATCAAAAAATGCTTTTTTACGAAGGCAGCGTCCTGTTGTTTTTTTTAGTCAGCGGTGGGGGAGCCCTTTTTTATTTTGCTTACCGCACTTACAAAGAAAAATCTGCCAAAGAAGTTTTTTTTGCAAGCTTCACCCATGATTTAAAAACCGGTCTTTTTCGCTTGCAGCTTGAAGTGGAGCGTTTAGGAAAATCTATTAACGAAAGCAAAATTGAACCCCTTCTTAAAGAGACCCGCAAAATTCAGTTGGATCTCGAAAATAGTTTAGACTCCACTCTAGGTGAAAAGAAAAAAATCTATATCGAAAAAATAAACCTCAAAAATTTCTTGCAAGAAATCCACGCCCAGTGGCCCGAACTCAGTATCCATGTCAGCGGAGAAGAATCCATCCATGCCGATCAAAAAGCTCTACAAAGCATATTAAAAAACTTACTGCACAATTCATTTGTCCACGCCAATGCCGACCAAGTTAAAATAGATCTTAAGAAACACGGGCAAAAGTATCACTTGAGCTACAATGATAACGGTGCGGCTTTTGAGGGCGATATTCATCTTCTGGGACAGTTTAATAAAACCTCAGGTTCTGGTTTTGGTCTTTATATTGTTCGGCAGTGGGTGAAACTTTTAGGGGGGCGAATTGAGTTTATGAACCCACAAAATCATTCCCTAAAAGTTGAAATCGATCTTCCGGCCGGTGGAGCTGAC
>CAYMBT010000183.1:0-340 GCA_964388755.1 uncultured Pseudobdellovibrionaceae bacterium
TCCATAAGTTTTCCGTTCTTGAAGCGGTAGACTTTGAAGGATTGTGAGCACTCGGGCCCACATCCCGTCAATTGTTCAATAACAAAATCTTCTTCTGCACCTTTAAACATATCAAAGATATAATAACCTTCCATAAAGCCGGTGACCTTAAGGTATCCTTGCTTTATGTCCTTATCCATAAATTTAAGACCATCAATAGGCTTTCCTGAGCCTTTTGGATAGAGAATATAAAAATATGTCAGGACATTATTTGCGGCTTCACTTTGTGGAACACCTTCATGGATTTGATTCTCGGAATTGAGTCTCTTACCAACAGGTTGCTCAGATTGTATCGGTTTAG
>CAYMBT010000183.1:350-5668 GCA_964388755.1 uncultured Pseudobdellovibrionaceae bacterium
ATCAAATATTTATTGGATAAATTCAATCTGTTTCGGTTTAGAATATTTATTATTTAAAGTGTTTGATGATGAACATCCAAAAAGACTAAATATAACTACTGAGTAAATAAATATAATTTTCACTGATTATTTCTCCTTAACAAAATAGAAACATAGCTCAAAGGAATAATCGAGTACAGAAAATGTATCATTAACAATCAGAGTGAGTCGTTCAGTGTCTATTGATTAAATGGATTCTAATTTTCGATCATCAATTTTTATTTTGTAAAATCAGCAGCTTATGGCGCCCAAGGAATTTAAGTAGTTGTATAAAGACAGTGCTGGACTTCAAAAAACTCATTTCGCCAGCACCAACATTACTCAAGCTGGTGCGTCTAATGTCTTAATACCTGTACTACCAAAGCCACCCGTTCCGCGAAGGGTTTCGGATAGTGTTTCAACAAGATCAAATTCAGCCTGAACAACAGGTGTTAAAACCAGTTGAGCGATACGATCTTGATCTTGGATAAGAAAACTCTCTTGACCATGATTGATCAAAATAATTTTAACTTCACCGCGATAGTCAGCATCAATGGTTCCGGGTGTATTCACAAGGCTAATACCATTTTTAATGGCTAATCCACTGCGTGGACGGGCTTGGATTTCAAAGCCCTCTGGAATGGCAAAAGATAAACCGGTAGGGATCAAAGCTCTCTCGCCAGGTTTTAAAGTCAGGGTTTGATCAAGCTGAGCTCTCACATCAAAACCGCTGGCTAAAGGGCTTTGGTAACGTGGCAACTCACCTTTGTAATTCTCAAGAGTTTTAATTTGAATTTTCATTTTTGATCCCCCTCAACTTTTTTTAAATATTAAAATTTTCAACTTCAGCACCCATTACAAAAAGACTTAAGTTATCCATATCAATTTTTCTTTGAATGTACTCATGAATGGAATTTTGTTTTAATTTATTAATGTCGGCAATCACGCTATCCACTGGACGATACTCACCAAAAATCATTTCATTGATCGCAAGCGAGTTCATACGATTATCAATGTCCTCAGAACCTAAAAGAATTTGGCCCTTAGCTTGTGTCTTATAAAGGTCGATATCGGCTTGGCTTAAGCCCTCATCAAAAACAGTCTGCAATTCTTTACGAATCAGATCAATGGTCTCTTGCACCTGACTTTTTTCAGTGCCGGCATAGATCGTTTGAACTCCCACATCAGTAAAGGTGTTCAGCATACTAAAGACGGTATAGGCAAGACCCTTGTCTTCTCTGATACTTTGATAAAGTTTTGAGGTCATTCCTCCACCAAGAGCAGTGTTCAGAATAAAGCTATTAAAGCGATCCTCTTCAGCATAAGCCGTCGATGGAAATCCGACTAAAATATGGTACTGCTCGCAGTCTTTCTTAAAAAAATCCCGCACTTTCGCTAATTTGGGTGTCACAAGATTTGTTTTTGCTTGTGGAGCATGCCACTTCTTATCTTTAAGGTGTTTTTGAATACTTTCAACAAACTCATCGTGATCGATGAAACCTGCGGCCGTAATAATTAAATTTTCCGGTATAAAATGCTGATCATAATAACTTTTTACGTTTTGTAAGGATAACTTTCTCAGGGACTCTACTGAACCTAAAATTTGATAGCCCAAAGGATTATTGGGAAATGCGCGTTCAAAATACAGATCAAAAATGTACTCTTCAAGATCATCAACAGCCATCATGATCTCTTGCTCGACCACCCGTCTTTCTTTTTCGAAATCCAAAGTTTCAAAGCGAGCAAAGGCACACAATTGGCTAAGGACATCCACTGAAAGATCAAGATCCTCTTTTAAAGACAGGGTATGAAAGCAGGTGTGTTCACGGGATGTAAAAGCGTTGATGTCTCCACCACGCGCCTCAAGGCAGCGAGCGAGCTCAAGGGCTGAATACTTTTCTGTGCCCTTAAAAACCATGTGCTCTAGAAGGTGAGAGATTCCCACCTGATCAGGGGATTCAAAACGGGTACCCGTTTTGACCCAATAACCAACAACCACTGAACGGGAATAAGGATGGTGTTCAGTCAGTACCCTTATTCCGTTATCAAGAACTGTTTTACGAAATTCCATTAAGTTGTCATTAAAGCTTTACGAGAAAGTTTAACTCGACCGGCGCGATCCACTTCGATGACTTTAACATCAATACGGTCGCCTTCAGTCAAATGATCAGCCACATTACGGATTCTCTCGTTAGAAACTTCAGAGATATGAAGAAGACCTTGGGTGTTTGGAAGAACTTCAACGAAGGCTCCAAACTCAACAATCTTAACCACTTTACCGCTATAGACTTTTCCAACTTCAACTTCAGCACAAATGCCTTCAATGATGGCGATCGCACGTTTACTTTTCTCTGGGTCAGTGGAAGCAATATGAATCGATCCATCGTCGTCGATGTTAATTTTAACACCCGTCTCTTCGATGATACCTTTAATGACTTTTCCACCAGCACCGATGACTTCACGCACTTTTTCGGGCTTGATTTTGATAGTGATAATTCGTGGTGCAAATTCAGAGATCTCACCACGTGGAGTAGCGATCACTTCTTCCATTTTATTAAGAATATGTAAACGGCCGTCACGAGCTTGATTCAAGGCTTTTTCCATCACTTCAAAAGTGATTGAATCGATTTTAATGTCCATTTGAATGGCGCTGATACCTTCACGAGTTCCAGCCACTTTAAAATCCATGTCTCCTAAATGATCTTCGTCACCAAGGATATCTGTAAGAACGGCAGTGTCTGTACCATCAGAGATCAGACCCATGGCAACACCTGCCACATTTCCTTTGAGAGGAACACCGGCATCAAGCATAGCCATAGTACCGCTACAAACAGTACCCATAGATGATGAACCGTTGGATTCCATAACCTCTCCCACCATACGAATGGTGTAAGGGAATTTAGTGTGGTCTGGCAAAACGGCTTTTAAGGCGCGCTCTGCAAGGGCTCCGTGACCAATTTCACGACGAGATTGTCCACCCATACGTCCGGTTTCACCGACACAGAATGGAGGAAAGTTATAGTGAAGATAAAATTGTTTTTTATAGGCATTGTAAAGGCTATCAATAGTTTGTTCATCTTCACCTGTTCCTAGAGTCACAGCTCCTAGAACCTGAGTCTCACCACGAGTGAAAAGGGCTGAACCATGAACGCGCGGAAGAAGGGCCACTTCGCAGTTGATTTGACGTACTGTTGTCAAATCACGACCGTCAATACGCTCGCCTTTTTTAAGGATGTTAGAGCGAGAGATATTGAATTTAAGATCTTCAATCACCATACCCAGTTGCTTTTTAAAAAGGTCTTTTTCTTTTGAATCTTCAATGGGCTTAAGAAATTTTTCTTCACAAGCCGTTTTGATTTCAGAATAGGCCGTGTAACGATCGGCTTTTTGTCTCATGGCAAGAGCTGCAGAAATTTTAGGACCTGCAAAATCAGTCACCTGAGCTCTAAAAGTCTCATCAACCATAAAAGGTATAAATTCTCTTTTTGGTGTATTACCGGTTTTTGCTCTGAGTTCATCTTGAGCATCAAAAATGGGTTTCATAGCGGCATGACCAAACTTAAGGGCCGAAAGAACAACGTCTTCAGTCACAAGTTTCGCTTCGCCTTCAACCATAAGAATTCCGTTGCGTGTTCCTGCAACAATAATTTCAAGGTCAGAAGTTTCAAGCTGAGCCGGAGAAGGATTAATAATAAATTCACCATTCACTCGACCAAGCATGATTGCAGCTGTCGGACCATTAAATGGAATATCACTGATATGTGTTGCTGCAGAAGCACCAATGCTGGCTAAAATTTCAACGGGAAAAGTTCCATCAAAACTCATAATGGTGGCAACAATTTGAGTGTCTTTACGATAGCCTTCAGGAAAGCTTGGACGAAGGGGACGATCGATCAAACGCGCATTCAATGTGGCTTCTGTTGTTGGACGACCTTCACGTTTAAAAAAGCCACCAGGGATTTTACCCGAGGCATAGAATTTTTCAGCGTATTCAATTGTGAGTGGAAAAAAATCAAGATCTGTTTCTCTTTTTGAGGATACAACGGTGACAAGCACAACGTTGTTTCCAGAAGTCACAAGTACAGAACCATCAGCTTGCTTGGCCATTCTCCCCGTTTCAAGTTCAATTTTATGGCTGCCAACGTTAAGGGTGACTGTTTGTTTCATTAATACCTCTTTCTTTATGGCGTCTTTTCTTTTTCACGCCGTTCGTTTTTTTATCGTTTTTTTGGATTTTTATCATAAAAAAAAACACAAACCTTATAAGGGTTTGTGTTTTTTGGGGTTCAGATTATTTTCTGATACCAAGATCGCTGATGAGTTTGGTGTAACCATCAAGATTTTTGCGCTTCAAATAATCAAGAAGCTTTCTTCTTTTATTAACCATTTTGGTCAAACCCAATTGGCCGTGTTTGTCTTTTTTATGTTTTTTAAAATGCTCTGTAAGATCTTTAATACGAAAAGTGAGTAGAGCCACTTGCACTTCAGAACTACCGGTATCCAGTTCTTTTCTTTGAAAATTTTTAATGATCTCTTCTTTTTGTGAATTTAATAAAGCCATTATCTCCTCCTTATATTTGAAAGCCTTATCTGAGATTTCAAAAAACTTTTTAAAGTATGAATACTTAAAAAGAATTTTTTAAACTCAATGAAGCGTGCTAATGGCGGCTCGCGTTCTAAAGCTATGAAGGGCCTAAATTATGGGAATGACTGCTCTTCGTCAATCAATGATTATGGAAAACCCGACGAATTTTGAAGATAAGGGGTGAGTCGCAACTTAATAGAGAAACCAGCTCGCCCGAGCGGCGGCTGAGAAGCTTTACCCCCTCAAGATTCTCGATAGGGCCAAATTCTAGCTCTAAAAAGCGGTGCAAACGGCGAGAAATCTGGCCGTTAGAGATCAGTTTTTCGTCAAAACCCTCTATTTTTAAGCTCGGCCATGTGGGCAGGCTATTTTTAAGGGGAATCCATGCAGGGCATAGTTGAAGTGTTTCAGGTGTGAGACCCTCAAAATCAGCCCAGCTTAAAGCTTCACTGACATTATAGGGGCTAGAAAAGGTGCGACGAAGGGTCAACACTGTGGCCCCCGTTTTAAGCTTTTGACCCAGGGTTTTTACCCAAGAGCGAACATAACTGCCTTTACTGCACTGAAAATGAACTTTAATTTGATCAGGGCTAGAATCAAGAATCTTTATGTTTCTGAATTCCATGGTCTTCATGGGGGGTGTAAAAATTTGTCCCTCGCGAGCTTTGTTATAAAGTTTTTCGCCCTTCACTTTTATGGCCGAGTAAATAGGAAC
>CAYMBT010000184.1:0-5618 GCA_964388755.1 uncultured Pseudobdellovibrionaceae bacterium
GAAGGGCTAAGGTCCCTGCCATTAAGGCTAAAAAGGCCGCTCTCTCTTGCCCCCATCCAGAATGAAGACCAATGAGGGTAATCACGAGTACCCCGGCTGTTCCAAGGGAGGACTCCATTTGAACCAGCTGATAAATGGAATCCGAAGAGAGGGCCATAAAAATACAAACCAAAGCCGATATAATAACAATCAGTCGCGCTGATAAAAGTTTGGCTTTATCCGTTTTGATTTTAAAGAATGGAACAATGATGTTGTGAGAGATCAGAGCCGAAGAACTTAAAAGAATACTGTCAATGGTTGCAAGAATGGCAGAAATCAGAGAACCAGAAAAAATAATAAATGCAAAAGGTGGTAAATACTTTTCAGCCAGTTTTATTATAAAGTCCTCTTGATGATCAAAACCACTGATCAGATCAGGTCCCAGAAGTCCTAGAGCCACCGGAATGCTGCCAATAAAAAAATAGATCAGGGCCGATACATAAGCTGAATTTCGTGCCACGGATGGATTTTTAGCAGAAAGAACCCTTGATATAAGCTCTTGCGCGACCAGTGATCCTAAGATGGGTATGGCCCAGCGATCCAGTCGAGCGAAAAGACTTTCATCATTCAATTGAAATGTCAGACGTTGTCGAGGGATCTGGTCCCACCAAGTGGATAAATTCAGATCCGATGGGAAGACATAATAAAACAAAGTCAGTAAACCAATGGCAATAAATACACCTTGAATAAGGTCGGTGATAATGTCGCCTAGAAGTCCGCCGAGCAATGTGTAAACAGTGACAAAAGCAAAAGCCATCCAAAGTGTCAGGCTAATATCCCAATCCGTCATGCTTGAAACTATTTGAGCAAAAGCCCTTAACTGGGCCGATCCCCAAAGAAGTGTGGATGGAACAATGATAAGAATGGCTAACTTTTCGATTCTTGTACCAAAGCGAATTTTAAAAAAATCAGCCAGAGTGGTAAAGCCCCCTTGCCAAAGTTTGGTGGCTAAAAAGAGACCTAAAAAGACAAGGCAAAGGGTATAGCCAAAAGGGTCGGCGCGACTGCCGGCCAGTCCAAAGCGGTAAACAGCGGCGGATGTGCCGATCACAGTCTCTGCTCCAAACCAAGTGGCAAAAAGAGAAAACGAAAGAAGCCATAGTGGAAGATTTCTTCCGGCCAGAAAAAAATCTTTTTCATTTTTAATTTTTTTAGAAATTAAGAAAGCAATAAGAAGTTGGGCCAATAGATAAAGAGATATAAAAAAAAGATTCATTTTTTATTGGACTCCTGACCATTGACAAACTTCCCAAAGAATAAAGATAAACAATATTTCATGGACTGAAAAGCCTCACTGCAAAGAGGAGCCCCAGAGGTATTCATAATCCCATTTAAAGTTGAATGAGTCTCTCAATGATCCTGATTTTTTCTTCGGTAGAGATTAAATTGGCAAAGGTTATTGACGTATCTGATTTTTATTTCATCTTTCTTTAAACGAGAGGAAAGCGAGAAATCTTGCCAAATATCTAAACATTCTCATTTTAAGACATCTCTTTTAAAAACAAAGCCACCTCAAGGTTAAACAAAACCACTTTGGCTCGACTTTCGGCCAGAAAAATTAAGGGCCCCTATAATTGTCATTTTGAGGCGCCGATAACCTTAGTAGAGACTTTAAAAAAGGAGTTTTCTGTGACTTTATCCCTTATGACGTTTGTTCCAGCGGTTGCCGTTGCTGTACTTTGTCTTGTTGTCTTATCTTTTAAATTGTACTCAGAGGCGATGAAGTTTACTGACGAATTACAGTTCTTTTTAAAACATCGCACTATTTCTGATAACCAGAACCGCGCAAAATTGGCTGTTTTTAAAACGAAATACGAACAGCTCGAAAAAGAGAATCAGCTTCTTAAAATGAAAATCAATCAACTGACCGTTGAAATGACGGCATTTGAAGACGAAAAAACCATAGAAGCGCAAAAAATGGCTGAACAAAAAATCAAAGAAATCGATGAGCTTGAAATGGAAATCACATCCATTCAAAAAACTTTGAACAGCGACATTAAACAACAATTAGCCAATTACCTTAAAGAAGTGGATGGATTAAGCCAAAGAATTCATAGGGCTAAAAAAGAAATCATCCAAGATCGAGTGGGTTAAAATTCTTTCTTTTGGCAGAGCTTAAAGTCTGCCAAAAGAGAAATCATAAATTAGTCTTTTTCTTTTTTGATCTTTCTTTTATTAGGATCCAGTTCGCGAGTACGAAGTCGAATATTTTTAGGTGTGACTTCGATGAGCTCGTCATCTTTAACCCATTCAAGTGCAGTTTCTAATGTGAGCTTTTTAGGTGGTGTAAGCTTAATGGCTTCATCATTTCCGGAGGCTCTGACGTTTGTCAGTTTTTTCTCGCGACAAATATTCACATTAAGATCAGTCCCTTTGTTACCCTCACCAATAATCATGCCGGTATAAACTTCTACACCGGCAGTGATGAACATGGCACCACGATCCTCAAGACCCCAAATGGCGTAAGCCGTGGCCACACCTTTACGATCAGAGATGATGGCCCCTGTACGACGGGATTCAATCTCACCGCGGTAATCATCGTAACCATCAAAGTAAGTGCTTAAGAGCCCAGTACCACGAGTGTCGGTCAAGAATTCAGAGCGGTAGCCAATAAGACCACGAGCCGGAATTCTAAACTCAGCCCGTGTTCGACTTGAACCTTTAGAGTTGATGTTCAGTAACACACCTTTTCTCTCGCCCATTTTTTGGGTGACGATACCAAGGTAGTCTTGCTCAACGTCGATAACTGCCATCTCCATTGGTTCTTTAAGTTGTCCGTCCACTTTATGCATAAGCACTTGGGGTTTACTGACAACGAACTCAAAACCTTCGCGGCGCATTTGTTCAAACAATACAGAAAGCTGAAGTTCACCGCGGCCGAGAACCTTAAAGCTCTCTGGGGTATCGGTGGGCTCGACTCGAATAGAAACGTTAAAACGTAATTCTTTCTCGAGCCGTTCTTTAATCTTACGACTTGTGACTTGTTTACCTTCAAGACCTGCATAAGGTCCGTCGTTGACTGAAAGGATTACGGCCACAGTAGGTTCGTCCACTTTGATTCGTGGCAGGGGTTGTGGGTTTTCAATTGAAGTTAAAGAGTCCCCGATATTGATTTCTTCGAAGCCTGCAACAATAGCGATATCGCCCGCATGAAGCTCGTCAGTTTTAACTTTTTGGCTGGCTTGATATTTAAAGAGGGTTGAAACCTTAATTTTTTTATTATGATTTTCATGACAAACCAAGATCTCTTGACCCACTCGAATAGAGCCCGAACGAAGGCGACCGATGGCCAGACGACCCACGTAATCATCATAATCAATGTTAGCCACAAGCATTTGCAGGGGACCAGTCATATCAGCTTCTGGCGGTGGAATTCTTTCGACGATCCAATCGTAAAGAAGGCCTAAGTCTTTTGTCAGAACGTTGGGATCAGCAGTGGCAATACCGTCGCGTCCAATGGCGTAGATCACATCAAAATCGGTTTGCTCTTCAGAGGCATCAAGATCAATAAAAAGATCAAAAATTTCGCTATGAACCTCGTCGATACGAGCATCAGGTCGATCGATTTTATTGATACAAACAATAATCTTAATATTTTTTTTCAAGGCTTTTTCAAGAACAAAGCGGGTTTGTGGCAAAGGGCCTTCGCTGGCATCAACCAAGAGGATAGCGCCATCCACCATATCTAAAATACGTTCTACTTCTCCGCCAAAATCACTATGTCCTGGGGTGTCCACGATATTGACTTTGATACCTTGATAAATGAACGAAGCATTTTTTGCGGCAATGGTAATACCACGTTCTTTTTCAAGATCCATGCTATCCATGAAGCGTTCGTCCACGTCGGAGTTTTCGCGAAAGGTTCCGCTTTGTTTAAGAAGGTGATCGACCAGGGTTGTTTTACCGTGATCAACGTGGGCAATAATAGCAATATTACGAATAGGTACAGACATAGGAGTTCCTGCGAGAGAGTCAGTTTTTTTGAAAACTTAAGGTAAACGTCTCGAGAGCTTTTGTCTAGGATTGTTCTATTGTTTTTAAGTTAAGATGGGGCCGTGGCCTGAGTAGGCACTCTGGTTTAGTCGAGAAAGTAGGCTCGCTCTTGGGGAGTGGGCAGCCGGCAGGTCGATTTTTTACCAAAAAGCCTATAACGGTTTTGGGCGATCACATTATAAATCCAGTCCAAAAAAAAGCGGGGTAAAATTGAGAAAATCAAAAGCACCCTTAAGGGGCTTTTGCTCAGCGAAATGACCTTAAAAACAGCCTCAGAGCGCTGAAGGACGCCCCCGGGGGTCCAAAGAACGAGGGACCCTTTTTTTTCAATCTGTTCTGGACTGAGATATTGGGGGGCCGTTTTCCCTTGAAGGGAGGCAATGTAAAAATGATGACCCTTATTAAAGCGGATCAAAAAATCCACAGAAGAATTGCAAAGGTTACACTCTCCATCAAAAAAGAGGATGGGTTTAGGGTCATTCATAGTAAAAGACTATAAATCATTAGCGGATAGTGGACAAGCGGTGAAACTCTGGTTATGGCTGGGGCACTTTAAAACAAACAATACAAAAGCTAAAATAAGAAATTTAAGGGCAAAACTTTGATCCAAGTTAAACTGAAAAGAGATCTGAGAAAAAATATTCTTCGTGGTCATCCATGGCTTTATCAAGACTCTATAGAAATCAGTCCATCTCAAAAAAAAGTCGGTCTTTGTAAGGTGCTCGATAAAAAAGGCGAATTTGTGGCTTGGGGTTTTTACTCGCCAGAAAGTGCCCTGAGTGTTCGCATTCTATCCATTGATAAAAAACAAATCCCCGATGAAAAACTTTATTCTGTTAGAATTAAAAAAGCATACCATTTAAGAAAAGCTTTAAATCCTCAAGAAACCAATGCCTACCGTCTGATTAATGGCGAGGGTGATCTTTTGCCAGGATTTGTATGTGATGTTTATGACTCTGTGGCGGTTCTGCAATTTGACGGCGAAAGTTGTTATCAATTTTGGAATCAAGATGAAATTGCTAAAATCCTTTTAGATTTTAAAGAAATTAAGACCGTTTATTTTAAACCTCGATTTTCTGACTCTCGAGAACCCCAAACTTGGGGCGAAGATTTAACGTCCCCTGTTGTAGAGATTAAAGAATCTGGAATTCGTTATCTTGTTAACATTGAGCAAGGTCAAAAGACGGGATTCTTTTTAGATCAACGGGACAACCGTAAATACATTCAGTCTTTTGTAAAAGATCTGAATGTCTTAAATCTTTTCTCTTACACCGGAGGATTTTCGGTTTCTGCCGGCATTGGTGGCGCCAAAGCTGTGACCAGTGTGGATTTAGCACCGGAAGCTATTTTGCTGTGTGATCAAAACTGGCAGCTCAATGGGTTTTCAAAAGAAAAGCATACTGGTGTATGCAAAGACGTTTTTGAATTTATTGAAAATCAAAAAGAGTTGATGGACTTTGTTATTGTTGATCCGCCGTCAATGACCCACTCTGAAAAAACAAAAATGAAAGCCATGGACAGTTATAAACATCTCTTTGCGAAAGCAGCGCGCCTTGTGGCCAAAGATCAACACTTGGTTGTCAGTA
>CAYMBT010000185.1:0-5539 GCA_964388755.1 uncultured Pseudobdellovibrionaceae bacterium
AAATAAAAAGCCAATTGTCTAAGAACAGAAGCCCCTTTACCGTAGGTGATAGAATCAAAACTGGATTGGGCCTGATCAATATCTTTAATTTCAACTGAAATGGGATGGGTATTGGGTGAGCGATCCAATTGATAAGCCGCCTGCTTAGAGTAAGCATTAAAAACTGACCACGCCTCTTTGTACTCAGTGATGGTTTCTAAAGCTTGGCTTGCAGAGAAGGTGGCAAAGCTTTCGTTAAGCCAAAGGTCATCCCACCAGTCCATGGTGACAAGATTTCCAAACCACATATGGGCCATCTCATGCAGAAGTGTCGAATGAAACCATCTCTTAATAAATCGATTTCTTTCTCCACGGGGAAAGTAGCGGTCTTCATTAAAAGTAACGGCAGCAATGTTCTCCATAGCGCCTGAATTAAAATCGGGGACAATCAGTTGGTCATACTTTTCATAGGGATAGGGGTAAGAAAAATAATTTTCAAAATACTTAAAACCATCTTCGGTGATTTTAAAAATTTCTTCGCTATCGATATAAGCCTTCATAGATTGGCGAGCAAAAAGTCTTAAAGGTATCTCTCGGCTCTTGGCTTTGGCCACTGACTCCCAAACATGGTATTCACCAGCATGGATCGAATAAGCATAAGTGCTCATCTTAGGGGTACGCGGAAATTGCCAAAAAAATGTCTGACCCTTATTTTTTTCTTCTTTAAGGGCTTCTTTGTTGGCAGTGACAACAGTCCAAGATGATGGGGCTAAAACTTCTGTGACAAAATGAGCTTTAAGGTTGGGCTGATCAAAGCTGGGGAAGACATGATGGGCATGGTAGGGTTCAAAGTCAGAATAAAGGTAAACTTTTTTATCCACACTATCGACATAGCGATAAAGTCCACGGGCATTTTTACTGTATTTGTTTTGATATTCCACTTCCACCTGATTTGAACCTAAATTCAAAAGGTCCTTGGGCAGCTCGATATAAAAGCCATTGTAATAAGACTTCTCCAGAGGTTTTGAATTCAAAGTCATGGATTTAATTTCAGCCCCAGCAAAATCAAGGCTCACAAAAAATAAATCCCTGAGCTGAAAGGTGATCTTTGAACGGCCGGCAAAATAGTCTGGGTTTGTTAGGTCAAAATAAAGCTCGTACTTAACGTCTTTAATATTTGATTTTCTAAGTTTGGCGTAATCGGCTGTCAGATTATCCTTAAAGGCTCTTTCTGGTGGTGGATCTGAAAAAAGAGAGCAAGATGCTGCTGAAAATAACGGCAACAAGACAAAAAGAAGCCTTAAAAATGTTGGATTTTTGGGATTTTTTAACACTGAGATAAAGCTATAACAGCGAGTTGTGTGTTTCAATCAATTCGCGAAATGTTAGAAATATTTTTTTAAAGGTTTTTAAACAACACAGCTTAATCTTTAAATGCCGCGACACCTTTGATTTCTACAGCGATGGGCGTTGGCAATGCACCCACTTCAATAGTGGTTCGGGTCGGACCGGTTTCAACACTGAAATATTCAGCATAAACTTTGTTAAATATTGGAAAATCTTTTTTCATGTTGGTGAGATAGCACTGAACATCAACAAGATCTTTAAGATCAAGGCCGCTATCATTTAAAACGGTTCTCATATTCTCTATGACGGCTTGTGTTTGAATTCTAACATCGTAATCCACAATCTGGCCTTGAGAATCAAGGGTCACGCCTGGGATATCCCGCGAGTTTCGTTGTCTTGGTCCAACGCCCGAGAGAAACAAAAGGTTTCCAAGTCTTCGAGCATGGGGATAGGCCCCAACAGGCTCTGGTGCTTTTTGACTTATCATTTGAGTTTTAGATTCTGACATAAAGTGACCTAACTTTGCCCCAAAGGGCTAAAAAATAAAATTAAATATTAAAAATCAAAGTACCAACGATCGTGATCAGGATCCCATTCATCCCAAGTGGGGACTTCTTCAAGTTTTGAGACTAAATTTTCCGGCACAATCCCAGGGACAACAAAAGCTTTTTGTCTTTTCAAAGGATAGGGGTTTCTGAGTTCAAAACCGAGAACTCCTAAGATAGAGCGCGCCACATACCAAGTGGCCTGGGGATTCCAACCATGGGCTATTTTTATCACCACACCCAATCCATCGGGGTAGTCTTTGTGTTCAATGGCCATCCCTAAAAGTCCATCGGCTCCCTCTTTGGCAATCACGTGACCGTTGCAGGATTTTATAACTGTGGTGTCCAAACGATTAAAACCACCGATCAAATCGGGTTCGCGAATAATGGCCTCCCAAATCCAATCTTCATTCTTTTTTTGGGCAAGGCCTGCATAACACTGGGCCAACTGATTCACAGTCATTGCAATTGTTGGAAGTCCGTCACCATCTCGCGCCACGCGAAGAGGTTTATAATCATCACCTAAATAGTCCTTCATCACTTCTACAAGTTCTTTAAACATGGGATGACTGGGCAGAGTATAACCTGCGCGATTCCAACCCTTTAGACGACAACCCTTAAGAATCGCTGCATGATGCCCTGATGAATTATTATACCAGCGCCTTGGGCGTCTGACCTGACGACCAAACTGAACAAGGGGTAAATCAAGAGGGGTTAACATCAACCCCCATTCGCTTTCACTGAGTAAACTTTGGGCAGCTTCCACATGTTGAGCTGTTCCGTTGTGACTAGAAAGACTGATGGCTTTTTGTCGCCAATCGGTGGTGTCTTTAAGTTCGTCGGCAAAAACTTTAATGTAAAAGGGCTTCATCATCGAGCGGCCATAACAAAGAACGTTTCCGCCCCAGGCATGGATTTTTTTTGAACCCGAATACCAAGACACAGCACCATGCACAGTGTTTTCGCTAACACCGTTGCGGCGAAAATCAACCAAAGGCTCCCAGTCCACATCGCGGCCAGTGGGTAAACCTTGAATGTCTTCACCTAGTGGGCTTGGCGGATAAACTTTCATTTACTGATCCTCGGTTTCAAATTCAGAATCATCATTAAAATTTTGGCTGGATAAAACATTTCTCTCGCCAGGATAAAAATCCTGTTGATCTTCATCAAACTCTAGATCGGGTGCCGGGTTTGCGGTCGGAGTTAAACCCACAATGGCAGCTCCTGTGCCTTGAATGGGTTGATACTCATAAATTTCGCCGTGATAAGCATTGGTCTCGCCCATGACAGAGGCCATCCACCAAAATGGTTTGTAGTTGACTACTTTTTTTGTGACCCTAGCCTCTTTGTGAAATTGGCGCGAAAGTTGAGAGACATCTTCGAGACGCCCCTTCTCTAGGAACTCTAAAAATTTAGCATTCCATTCTTCATCTTTTTTTGAAGAGATCTTATCAGGACAATCTTTGGGGTCCAAGATGGTGTAACGATTTGAAAGACTACTGACCACAACCACAACTGCTTTTTTATTTTGTTCAAGTAACGCATCTCTTGCGCCTTTGCCTAAAACAATTTGCTCGGCTCGGTCAGAATAAATATTGCTGGATACAATACAGGATTTAAATTTTTGTTGGGGGTCGATCAATTTTAAACAAACCACAGAACCGGTATCGATGGGGAATCCCTCATAGGCTGTTGTGCGTGATTTTAAACCTCTTTTAAGATTCGCCTTATTATAGGCGTTGGCAAAATCAACATCGGTAGAAAACTCATAGGGCACACTTCCAAGGTCATGCCATTCGTCATCCACGAGCGTCCACTTTGGATGGGGGTGGGCTTGAATCTGATGGCCCAAAATGCTGGCCCAGTAGGTGCTGTAGACAAGGATAATATCTGGATTCAGTGTTTTTATTTCTTCAGCCACTTTGTCATAAGCCAAGCGAAGCTTCTTCCAGGCTGGTCGACCATCAGGCTTAAGAAGTGGATGGGGAAGGCCTGGTAACAAAAAACCTTTTAAAACGTTGGGTGAATGTTTATCGCTGTAATCTGGCATAATCATAACGCCCTCCACTCAGCAACAACATTGCCAGTACCAATCACAGTTCCATAGCCATGAATTTTTGCAGGTGTTGTTGGCATTCCCATGGCCGAGAGCATCCACATTAAACCGCCGCCATCACACTCGCTGATGGTTTGCTCGGTGAAATCAGTCATGACATTAAAAAGAGAATTCACATCACCCTTTTTCATCATATCGATCACCTTCATGTCCCATAAATATTGGCCGTGGTGATAAATATGCTCTTGGCTCATGTCCTCTGGAATTTCAGGTTCATTAATAAAATGACGATGGGATAAAGAGTGGCTTGCTAACAGCACACACTTTTTGCCAGACTCTTCAATGGCAATACGGGTGGCTTCGCCCAGTTTCACCATCTCTTCTTGCATCACATCCATAGAAAAATATGTGGCTCGCCCAACACTTGATATTCCAACGATAGGTTTATCCCACTGGGGCCTGGTCAATTGCAGAGAAGTGATTGTGCCATAATCGATGCGATAATCAGGGTTTCGCATCATTTGCGTCAGCATTCCCATTTTTTGGGCTTGGTCATGGATCGCTTGAGACAGCTCAACGTCGACTTTAAGATCATAGTTAAAACGAAATAGATGAGGAAATATGGGATCAACCGATTTTGATTTAAATTCTGGGCACCCCAAAAAATGGGTTGCGATCTGTGTTCGCCAATGGGGCGAATGAACCAGAAGCACATCATAATCAATGTCGCTGAGACTTTGTCGAAGTCTTTCGTAAGACCATCTTAAAGTCTCCCAGCCACATTCAGACTTGGGTTCGTTTTGCGGGGGGTTTTCACCATAAACAAGATGCGGAGGGTGCGGAGCTAAACAGCCCGCTACAATTTTACCATTTTTAGCCATGGCAAAATATAGGGTTTAGGTGGGCAAATGTCCATGATTTTTAAGTTAAGAAAGTGTGCTTTTTTTGGCTTTTTAGAAATGTAAATGTCTGAAATCATTATAAGACTCAAAGAGCAAAGATTAAAACTTTGCTCTTCGAGATGGGTATCAATTATTGGTAATCCAACTCTTCAAAAAGCTGTCTAGCTTGGTCAACAGTGTCAGTCAGCATTGACCAGTTGGTTTGATCAAGTTCAAAAAGTGACCAGATTTTTGTTGCTGTGGGAAATGCTATTTCACGGTTAGCCGGGAAATCCTGATGGGCTTCAGAGAGATATTTTTGAGTCTCTTCGCCAAGCATGAATTCAATAAACTGTTGAGCTTCAACTTGATTTTTTGAAGTTGAACTTATGCCAGCTCCGATTCCATTGGTGTGAGCACCACTGTTGTTCATTTTTAAAAACTTTAAGCTCACTGGAAGACTAGGATCTTTGAGTAAAGCCAAACCTAAGTAGTATGAGTTAGTGATTCCATAACGGCATTTGCCTGAAACGATATCAGCAATGATCGCATTGTCATTAGGATAAATTTGAGCAAAATCCACAAGATTGTTAAGCCATCCGTCTAAGATTTCAGATGTTTGATCATAACCGTAAGAACTAATCATTCCAGCGAAAAGAGCTTCGTTATAAGCAGACTTTGAAGTTCGTAAACAAAGAGTTCCAGCATATTGTGGGTCAGCAAGGTCAGCA
>CAYMBT010000186.1:0-2540 GCA_964388755.1 uncultured Pseudobdellovibrionaceae bacterium
ATGGTCACACTTGTGTTTGGAGTGAGTGTTAGGTTCGTGATCTGTGAATATGCTCCACCTCCGCCTCCTCCCCCACCTCTTCGAGTGGGATGATTTCCTGAGGCTGGAGCTCCTCCTCCGCCGCCGCCAATCACTTCAATTGTGTTATTGGCAGAGTTCCAATTGCTGGGAACAGTCCAACTGGTTCCGGAAGTGAGATAGATAACTTGGGTAGAAGGTGGCGCAGTCTGAGTTCGCCAAAACGCAAAAGGTAGCAAAGCATGAGCGCTTATTCCAAAAGTATTTAACATAACAAATATAAAAACTAAACCAGCTAATGAAAACCAACGGTTAAATTGTGAACGTAAAAATATTTTATGAGATTTTGAAGATACAGTTTCATTATGGGACAAAGGTTTTTTCATTATTCAAATATAAATAATAATACTACACTTGTCATTTATTAAATTAAAAGAGTACAGCCACGATACAAAATAGGGAATATATTATCAAAATGAATATCTTCTGATGTCGTTGTGATAAATTTTTCAGAATTTGAATCTATGAACATGGCCTATTAAATTATTGAAATAACCTTATTAGAGTCTTATTTAGAAATTATAAGATTAAAACTCTTTTTTTAAAACCTTTTAATTAAATAACTTTAATTGATTTCTAAATCACTCATAGGAAAACTACTTAATTATCTTAATTTCATTATATTTTCAATTTGGAGACTCTTTATATTTATGACCCTCATTTACCATTAGCAAGCGTGATGCACTTTTTTTGCCCAATAGACAAAATGCCTCTGGGACAGGAAGCCGCATTTTTAATATATGGAATCCACGATTAAAAAATTCCAAAAAAAGAAACCATAGAAATTTGCTGAACTTTTTGACAGATTTTCAGCCTCTTTGATTTGAGTAGAATGAAGCTCATTTCAAATGATCTTTTTATGTTTTTCTTTGGTTAATTTTAATCAGGACTCTTGATATTCCGAAAAGGTCTTAGGACGAAAGGTAAGGCTTTATGAAACATTTTAGTAAAAACATATTCAAGCTCATGGCTATCCCCTTTTTGCTGTGTCATTGTAGTACTTCAGGCGACGGAGGCCAAACGGCTGAAGAGAGTCTTGTAGACCCGACCGTGGGCTATCAAAGCTGGCCCAACTCGACCACCAGTGAACCCAATGTCAATTATATAACCTCAAAAATTTTAGTGAGCGATCTTGATCAAGACGGAAACTTTGAAAATATTTTTATTTCTGAACTTCGTTTTTCATCCAATAAAAAAAGCAGTGTTTTAAGAATAACCAGCACTTCGGATTTTACTGAAGTCGGAAATTTCAAATCCCTGAGCCTTCATCTTTATAAAGAGTCACACCCCTTTGCCTATGATCTCAATGGTGATGGGGATAAAGAACTTATTTTTGTGTCTTATGATTTAGACGAAATCTATGCCATCGAATTTAAAGAGAAAAATCTTAAAAATTTATTTGTCAGATGGAGACTTAAACTTCCTGAACCGCTCAAAGAAGACTTTGATCGAAACTTTAAAAAAATCTCCACAAAAGACGGAGAAATGATCACCATTGGCGACTATGCTTTCATCGAAAAAGAAAACAGAAAACCAGAACTTATAGTCACTAAAAAAGAAAAAGTAGAGAACGACGATAAAGAAAAAGAAGAAAAAGAGGAGAAAGAAAAAGAAGAAAAAGAAAAATTAGAAAAAGAAGAGAATAATAACGGAAACGGAAAAAACTAAGGTACCAAGTTCCTTTTCCGCAAATATATTGAATAAGAATTAAACTTAAAAAAGTCCGACTCGCAATTTCTGAAGAGATGTAGAACGATGCCCAATAATGTACCAAGTTCCTTTTGCGCAATTATGTTGTGGCACCCAATATGGTACCAAGTTCCTTTTGCAAACAATTACAATCGAATGAGTCACCTATTAATATCTCGAAGGACGCAAATTCTGGCGCGATGTCTTTCTGCAAATAAACATTAACACGGCGGCGCCGCTAAAGGGACTTGGTACCTTTTAGTATTGGATGCTGATGTTTTGGGTTTCGGTGAAGAAGTTGAGTGAGTAGTCGCCGCCTTCGCGGCCTAGGCCGGAGCTTTTCATGCCGCCTAAGGGGGCTCGAAGGTTGCGGTACATCCAGGAGTTGACCCATACGGTGCCGGCCTGGATTTCTCGACTAAGTCGGTGGACTCTTGAGTTGTCAGAGGTCCAAAGAGTGGCGGATAGGCCGTATTGAACGCCGTTGGCCATTTTTAAAACTTCTTCTTCGGTTTCAAATGGGGTGATGGTCACAACGGGGCCAAAGATTTCTTCTTGTTGGACACGGCACTGGTTGTTGAGGCCGGTAATAACTGTGGGACGCATAAAGTAGCCATTTTTAAGGGCCTCTGGCAAATCACTGACAACTTCGTTGGTTAGGACTTCCCCACCTTCCTGACGAGCTAAATCCACATAGGATTTTACTTTTTCAAGATGGGGTTTTGAGACAAGGGCGCCAATAAAACTTTTTTTATCTTCTGGGTCACCAACCA
>CAYMBT010000186.1:2568-5528 GCA_964388755.1 uncultured Pseudobdellovibrionaceae bacterium
TTGGTCTCTTTAACAAATCGATCCACAAATTTATTGTAGATTGATTTTTCCACAAAAATTCTTGAACCACATAGACAGATCTCACCTTGATTGAGAAAAGAAGACCTTAAAGAAATTCGAATAGCTTGTTCAAAATCGCAGTCAGCAAAAATAATGTTTGGATTCTTTCCACCCAGTTCAAAACTTGTTTTCTTAAACATCTTAGCCACAGAATGAGCAATATGACCACCGGTCTGAGTTCCACCGGTAAAAGATATCACTGGAACTTTAGGGTGACGAATCAGTTCATCCCCTGCTTTAGATCCTTGGCCATGAATAATATTGATAACTCCTTTTGGAAAGCCCGCTTCAATCACCAGTTCACTAAAAAGAAAAGCTGTCATTGGAGTCATTTCTGAGGGCTTACAAATTGCGGTGTTCCCCGTCGCAATACAAGGAGCAATCTTCCAGGTTAAAATGTAGAGCGGAAGATTCCACGGAGAAATCAAAGCACTGGGCCCAATGGGCGAGCGATTAATATACTCAACCACACCCGGCTTATCAGTAAAAGAAACTGATTTATGGTTCATCACCGCATGGGCAAAAAATCTTAAGTTGGCACTGGCGCGCGGGATATCAACACTTTTTGCAAGCCACACCGGCTTTCCTTGGTCAAAACTTTCGGCACTGGCCAGTTCATCGGCATTTTTATCAATGAGCTCTGCCAAGCGAAACATCAGTTTCACTCGATCTTCGACTAAAGTTTTTGACCAAGACGTAAATGCTTTCTCTGCAGCATCGACAGCTAAGTTCACATCCTCAACACCAGAATTGGGTACGAGCGAGTAAACTTCACCAGTACTTGGAGCAAAATTATCGATGTACTCTTGAGAGAGTGGTGCCATCAGTTCGCCATTGATCAGATTTTTAATTTTTAACATCTTTTGTTTTCCTCATTCAATATTCAATAAACTTAAAAAAGTTATAAAAACTTTTTTTATTAAGACATAAATTCTGGCGCTACTTTTTCCATAAATGAACGCATCGATCGAGAAACATCTTCATTGTCGTGATTGTTAAAATCAAACCAAAGCATCACTCGATCTTCGGGATGAAACTTCTCTTTGATCTGTCGCAAAACTTTGGTGGGATGACCAACAAGAGCATTATCAACCGCAACAGCAAGTTTAGCTGGGTCAATGGTTCCTTGGATGGCTTGCCAGTAAGCTTTATTAGCTTTTATAGCTTTCTCTTGGGCTATTCGATTATTCTCTTCGATACTTAAGTGATCGTTGTCACTAATAAAAACAAGAATAGTCCTTGGCATCAGTCCACGGTGCCAGTCACCACCATCTTTGTGGTAAACTTTTTTCATGTATTGGTGAGTATTTTCGATCACCTCTGGCGGAGTGATTGATAAATTAAACACACCGGTTGGACGATAGCGATTAGCAAGTTCATGGGCCTCTTTAAAGTGAGCTCCAATGGTCAGCTGCAAATACTCTAAAGGTGCATCAAAGGGAATGACTCCAACTTTATCAAATTCCCAAAAACTTTTAACCCGCACTCTTTCACCATCAAAGGAATTCAGCTGAAGACTCTTATCAAGATCTAGGACTTCTAACCAATCATTTTCATTTTTAAAATGAGAAGCTTTGAGTTCAATGGGAGACACATCTGAAGTTGAAATCACTTCACCATTAAGTAGCCTTAAAAATATCTCGGTGGCTTGAAGAAACAGTCGACCACTAAGAACAGGCCAAGCTTTAAGTTCAAGTTCGTTACGCGCCACAATCCCGTAGGGTCGATTAGAAAAAGGAAACCGACCCGATGCAAAACCCAATTCAAGTTTACGATTTTCAGGATGATGAAACGAATGAAGTGTTAAAAATGTTCTGACTGCCTCGGCATGGGCAATAGGTCCACCATTGCATAAAATATTTCGAATGGCTGATCCAATATTAATGTTTTTTGTTTTAGCAAAAACCAAGTGGGCCATTTGCAGAACATCGGTATTAAGTCCGATCTCACCTTTAAAATGGGGAATCACAGCAAAAGGATTTTGTTTTTGAATTTGGCAAGACAAATGGGTTTCAGCGATCCAAGCAGTGCCAAAACCCAAATCGTCAGCCAAAAGAACTTGCGAGAAAAAGTTTTCAAACATTTTTCTCTCACCGGGGATTTTTCCATCCACTTCGTTTTGACAAATAGATAAAAAGATATCAAATTTCATAGGCAACCCAACCGTCCGCCATCCACAGCAATACTTTGACCTGTTATATAGCCGGCTTGATCAGACACTAAAAATCCTATGAGTGCCGCTGTCTCATTGGGTTCAGCAAATCTTTTCATAGGCACTTGATTAACCCATGCTTGCTCTTCTTCTTGAAAACTTTTTTTGTTCTCTTGGGCCTTGGCTTCAATCAAGGATTTAAGACGAGGGGTTTTTGTAAAACCTGGCATCACGTTATTGACAGTAATGCCAAAGGGGGCGAGTTCAAAAGAAAGAGTTTTACCCCAACTGGCTACGGCCGCACGAGCGGTGTTCGAAACTCCAAGGTGGGGAATGGGCATACGAACTGAAGTTGAGGTGATTGTGATAATGCGGCCAAATTGATTTTTCTTCATGGTTTCTAAAAACAAGTTCACCATTTGAGAGCTGGCCACAAGATGATCCGTCATGGCCTTAATAAATTCCTCGGGCTGTGCTTTTGATATAGCCCCCCCTTTAGGGCCACCGGAATTAAGGATAAGGATGTCATAACTTTTTTCTTTATGACGCTCTTGAAGCTTTGGGGCCCATGAAGAATAATCAGCGATATCGGTGGCCAAATAATCGTGGCCATCTCCTTTGAGTTCTTTGATAACCGAACTTAGGTTTTCAGGATTACGTGATAGAAGAGTCACTTGAATACCGGCGCTGGCGAGTTCGATGGCGGTGGCTTGACCTATACCTTGTGAGGCTCCAAATACTAAAGCCC
>CAYMBT010000187.1:0-5521 GCA_964388755.1 uncultured Pseudobdellovibrionaceae bacterium
AAATTTTCTACATTGCCCACAGTTCAAGAAAGATTTGGTAATATACCTTGCTTTACTTTTGATGTTGTCAACGCCCAACAAGATTGTTTGAGCAAAGATAAAGGTTTGCTGGGGCAAGTGTATTATCTGTTAGACAAAACAGATGGTGTTGCAAGGGCATCTACGTTATTTGATAAAAATGATAGAGAACTTAACTTTGATTCCGACACACTGTCTTCGGTGAATGTTATATTAGAGCGTGGCTATAAGTCGGATTACAATATTTTGATGCCGGTTGTTTCGGTGCCAGCCATTCGATTCAGTGATGGATTTGAAATTGGTCCGAATCAGTATTTGACCGACCATACAGGTAAAAAATTAATTGAGGCTTTTGCATTAGATCTTAAAGGTCATTTGTCTCTTGGCGATAAAGAGGCAGGATTTTATAGTATTGCCACTCTCTCTGATGACGGTTCTATTTTAGATTTAGATCTCGATGGTGATGGCCAACTTGAAACGATCATCGATAATGATCAGTACCATAGCCCACGACTTGTCTGTGCCAATCAGCCTTTTTATATGGATAGTAATTCTGTCATTCCATTGAGACTGAGATTTTTTCAAGGACCGCGCACAACCATTGCCCTGACTCTTGTTATGAAAAAAGTTTCTCTTGAAGGCGTAAACCCCATCGATCCCCTTTGTGGTCAAACCGATGGGCCGCAAGGTTTTTATTGGTTTGGTAGTCATTCTGGAAGTGAAAATTATCAGCCTGATTATGTGACTTCACCCTTTGGTGTGTTGCTGAACCGTGACTGGTTTATACCTACAGAAAATATGTTTCTTTTGCCCAATTCTCTCTAGGATTATTGAATCGGTAAAAGGATTTTTTAAAAAATAAATCCACTTTTGAAGGTATAAGTTTCTTCGATGTAGCGATCAATCCCTAGTCCTATAAAAAAGGGTTGAAAGTTATAGGTGGCACCAAAGTTAAAATGGGTCGTGCCGGTTTTTCTAAACTCTTCATTAAGACTTTCGGTGATACCATTTGTACCGCCAGTAAAGCGGCCCGATGAATTGATCCAGCCACCACTGGCAAAAAAAGAAAGATCGTCAATACTGAGTCCGATCATAATATCTGCACTTAGGTTTCTCGTGACAAGATGGTTATTAAGATTGGTCGATCCGCCATGACCAATCAAAGAAAAGTTAAGGGGTAGAAATAGGGCTTCATAGAAAGTCCATCGATAAGTGAGTCCATATTTAGTGAGCCCTGAATTCAAAACATTGGGTGAGAAGTGAAAGAAAAAATCACTGCTATTAAAAAGCCCTTTGCCAATGCTTAAAGTCGGAAAGGTCGATAGCTTGGTTTGTGGTACAGACCGATCACCAAAGCCAGAGATTTCTTGGGTATTAATACTTTCAGCACTCAAGCCGATTTCAAACCCACTATAACCACCCAAGCTATAAGATTGTGAGAGAAACTTAGGCGCTGACCCAAGGCCTACAATTTCAAGAACTCGCATTTGTTGGTCGTTGGTTAAAACGGCTGGTAACTCTAAAGTGTGAGCCATAGAAATAAGGATTATTAACCAGCTGATCATGACCTATTATTCCAAGACAGGGGCCTACTGTCACCGTAAAATATACCTAGATCTCAGCTGAACATATTATCATGAACGAATGGTATTTTGAGAGTCCTCAAGATTGACCTTGGGTCCATTACGGTTTATTTGCTTATGATAAGTAGAATATCAAAACCTGAGTTAGCAATTATCCCATTCAATAATCAGGGCTCTATTAATCAGAGCCCAAACATTTGAATCTATTTTTTTATACGAAAGGTCGAACAATGAATGTTTTAGTTGTAGGTCAAGGCGGAAGAGAACATGCAATGACCCGCTCTCTTTTATTAAGTCCTAAAGTAAAAAAAGTATTTGCCTTGCCAGGTTCTGTGGCCATGAAACCCGAAGTCACAGTCCTTAGCCACCTCAATGTCAAATCACAAGATGTGTTAGAAGCTTGTCGCGAAAATCATATCGATCTGGTGATCATTGGACCCGAAGATCCTCTTGTGGATGGACTGAGTGATATCTTAAGAGAAAATAATATTCTTGTTTTTGGACCTGATAAAAATGGGGCCTTCTTAGAAGGCAGCAAAGTTTTTGCTAAAGAGTTTATGGTTAAGTATGGCATTCCCACAGCTTCTTACAAAAAAGTCTTAAACGTTAAAGAAACTTTAGAGGCTTGCCCCTTATTTACACCCCCTTATGTTTTCAAAGCCGATGGTTTAGCTGCTGGCAAGGGTGTTTTTATTTGTAAAGATAAAGAAGAGCTTCAAAAAGCGGCCACTCTTGTGTTCGAAGACAAGATCCTTGGAAGTGCTGGTGAGTCTGCTTTATTAGAGCAGTTTCAACCTGGCTACGAGCTTAGTTTTTTTATTCTTACTAACGGCGAAAACTATGTGTCTTTACCTATGGCCCAAGACCATAAAAAGCTTTTAGATAATGATCAAGGTCCCAACACCGGTGGCATGGGCACCATTGCACCTATGAACATAGACCCAGGACTTTATAAAAAAATAATTGCTCGAGTGGTTGAGCCCACTGTCAGAGGTCTCAAAGAAGAAGGCTTTAATTATCGCGGCGTTGTTTTTATTGGTCTGATGATCACAGATTTAGGCCCACAAGTGCTCGAGTACAATGTGCGTTTTGGTGATCCCGAGACCCAAGTGATTTTGCCATTGATTGATGGCGATTGGGGCGAAGTATTTTTTAAAATTGCCCAGGGCGAAGTTCCAACTTTAAAATGGAAGACTGAAGCCTGCGCCTGCGTGGTTGTGGCCGCCGAAAATTATCCTGGCACACCTGTTAAGGGGGCCGTCATTGTTGGACTTGATTCAAAAAACAATACAGATGAAAGCTATGTCCTTCATGCTGGAACCAAAAAACAAAATGAAGATTGGGTGACCAGCGGTGGACGGGTCCTTAATGTTATAGGTCATGGTCATGATCTTCAAAATGCTTTAAAAAATGCCTACCAGAGGCTTGAGACCATCCAATTTAAAGGCATGCAGTATCGAAAAGATATTGGCCACTCTCAATACGAGTAATGGGTTTGGCCATTAAAACCAGTAAGATAATTGACCAAGCCTTTCGAACCAGTGAAGTTTGTGCCCAAAGGGTTTTTGCTTCATTTATTATTTCTTAAAAATAAATAACTAAAAATGACCTCTTCAAAAGCTTTGGTTTTTGAGATCACTCTAAGAGTTTTTGTGTTTCAAAAAAAATCAATGAAATTTCAAATAATATCAATACCTTAAGAGATCGTATGTTTATTGTTGACAAAGTATGTATTTATACATAACTTTACATAAGAGGTGCATATGGATCGAGAACTTAAGAGAATCAGTCTGATGATCGGTGAAGATCAGTATGAGCTGATCAATCAAAGAAAACTCAATCTCAGTTGGTTGGTCAGAGAACTGCTAGACAGTTACCTTAATAAAAATGCAATCACCATGGATGTGAGTGTGGAGACCCGCGAACTTTACGAAAAAATTGTGGGTGTTGAAGGTGATGAGATTGATAAAGATTTTGAGCCTCTGTTAAGGGACGCTCTCAAGGAACTTTTAAAAATTAAAATTTTAAAAATGCAACAGCTGGCCGAGACAGCTTTCACGACAAAGGATGAAGAATAATGGATACCTCACTTATTTGGCTTATTAGTGGTCTAATTTTACTTATCGCTGAGATGACAACAGGTAGTATTGTGCTCATCTTTATTGCCTTTGGTTGTTTTACCTCTGCTGCAATAAGCATTATTGCGCCTGAGAGTTTAACCCTGCAAATTGTGGTGTGTGCTGTTGTCTCGCTTCTGGGAGGATTGCTTTTAAGAAAGCCCATCAAACGGCGTTTTTTAAAATCCACCAATTTGCAAGCGGATGTGGGGCGAGAAATTTTAATTGATGCTGATATTGAGCCTCATAAAAGAAATCGCATTACCTACCAAGGGACCACTTGGGATGCGACTAATATAGGAACAGAAAATATAAAAAACGGAGACCATGTCTCTATCGTCGGAATCGATGGAAACATTCTATTGATTCGTCGTTGTGATTAAATTGAGAATTAACAATATTGAAAAACAATATTTAAAGAAAGGATTTTAGAAATGGAATTAGCCGCAGTCGTTTTATTAATCAGTGTGATTTTCTTTTTAAGCATGATGATTAAAATTGTTCCCCAACAGAATGCTTATATTATAGAGAGATTAGGTAAGTATGATCGCACCATCGAAGCTGGGGTCAGCATACTAGTACCTTTTTTTGAACGCATTGCCTATCGTAACTCTCTTAAAGAGATGGTTTTAGATATTCCGCCTCAAGTTTGTATCACGCGTGATAACGTTCAGGTCAGTATCGATGGAGTGATTTTTTATCGAGTGATTGATCCTAAAAGTGCTTCTTATGGTGTTAATGATTTTGAACTTGCCATTATTCAGCTGGCTCAAACCACCCTTCGCTCTGAAATTGGTAAGCTTGATTTAGATCGCACTTTTGAAGAGCGCGAGAAGATCAATAACGCTGTCATTATGGCATTGGATTCTGCCACTCAATCTTGGGGAGTCAAAGTTCTTCGTTACGAAATCAAAGCCATCGTGCCCCCTAAAGACATCCTTGATGCCATGGAAAAACAAATGAGAGCCGAGCGAGAAAAAAGAGCCTACGTTCTGACCTCTGAGGGCTCTAGAGACTCTGTGATCAATAATGCCGAAGGTAAAAAACAAGAATCTATCAAGCAATCTGAAGCCGAAAAGCTTCGACAAATCAACGAAGCCGAAGGTCAGGCCTCAGCCATACTTGCTGTCGCAAGAGCCACGGCCGATGGAATTAGTATGGTTGCCGAATCTTTATCATCAAAAGGCGGTCACGAAGCTGCGTCTCTAAAAATTGCCGAAGAGTATGTGAAGCAATTAGGTGCGATGGCCACCAATTCTAATCTTTTGATTGTACCATCGAATGTTTCTGATCCAGCAGCCATGGTCGCCACGGCCTTTGGTACCTTTGATAAAATGCGTGGACGTGTAAACCTATAATTTTTTTTGAAAATCAAAACACAACTGATTAGTCAGTTGTGTTTTGATTTAAAGTTTCAGATTCTTCTGAAGTTGGCTCGACCACGGGTGGGTTAAATAAAGTGGGTGGGCGACAACTGATTGCAAAGTGCTGAATTGGATTTTCGTAGATGGTAAGATTTCCACCATTAAAACCGAAATCAAAGTCGACACTGATACCAGGTGTACCTCTGTGGGTAAAAACAAGGGTCTTACTAGCAGCATCGACTACACCATCCCGAGTTTTTTGGGTTTCGGTGTCTTCACTGTTGATGTTTTTAATCACATTTTCTATATGTGTGTTGAGATTATTGGTATTTACAAAAAGTCCCTCTTTTTCTTTAACAACTCGAATTCGAAATGGGACGTTAGGAATAAAAGTGGTATGGGGACCCGTCGCATTTTTAATGAAATCATCACCACTGAC
>CAYMBT010000188.1:0-5519 GCA_964388755.1 uncultured Pseudobdellovibrionaceae bacterium
TTAAAGTCAATATCAGTCAAACAAATAGGATCTGATATGGCATCAAAAGTGGTTTCCCATTGTCTTTTAAGCTCTTGGCTTTTTTGATACTGAAAGATTCTTTCAATGGACATCGAGGCCGCTTCGGCCACTTGACTCAAAAAGCGTTTTTCTTTGTTATCAAAGGCTTCGTTTTTTTCTTTAAAAAACAAAAGATGACCAAAGTCTTTTTGATCCAGTTTCAGCGGGACCTGATAGAACTTAAGCTCTGATTTTTTTTCGGACAAATTGGACTGGTTATTTTGGCGAATGCTGACCCAAGCAATTTTAAATTCTTTTTTTAAGGTTTCACTAATTCCATGTTCGATTTCATGCAAAGAGGTAGCAGGGTAAATTTGAACCAGGGTCTTCTTTAAGATTTCAAGTCGCTGACGAGCTCGCATATTTTTTTGCCGAGTGGCTTCGAGCTGACTTTGTCGAGTTTCTATTTTTTCTTCAAGCTGAATCATTAGTTTTTTAAGTTCTTCATTGGATTCGTTAATCAGTTCGATTAATTTTTTTCCTTGCTCGATTTCATAAAATTGGGCCAGGGCCTCTTCAAATAGGTCTTCAAGTGGGCGAGGATTTGTAGAATTGATCAGAGTTAAATTTTTGACCAGATTATGAAGTTGGATAATTTCATGGGACTTTAATTCATCGCTCACGATGATAAATCGTTTATCGGGATTTTTTTGGACTTCTTCAGTAAACAGGGCCTTCATAATTTCAAATTGTCCCACAGAAAAGTGGCTGCCTATGACAGAAGGGCTTGTTTTTAATAAATATTCAGAGGCCTGAGGGTATGTAATGCAATCGATTCCGAATTTTGAAAGATCCCTTTTCTGATCTGAAATAAAAACCGCATTGGCTGTAATCATTGAATAGAGTCCCCGCAATAACTTCAGGTTGACACAGTCAGTGTGCTTTTTCAACAACAGGTCCGACCTAAAGAGACAGAGAGCTTTGTTGCATTTTGGGGGTGAAAACAGTAAATTCTTGAGGCTTATAGACTTGGAGTAAAAATGGCCAACCTTTCGTCAATAATTCTTGCTGCTGGCAAGGGAACACGTATGAACTCTCCACTGCCTAAGGTGCTTCACCCTGTGGCTGGTGAACCCATGATTAATCGTGTCGTCCAGGCTGTCAGAACCTGCGGCTCTGCTGAGATTCGGGTTGTTGTCGGTTATGGCGAGGCCTTGATTCGCCAAATGCTTGAACCCCAAGGTCTGATCTGTTGTCGTCAGCAAGAGCAAAAGGGGACTGCAGATGCCGTAAAAAGTGCTGACCCCCAAAGTTTGACCGAACATATTTTAATTATTAACGGTGATCATCCTTTGGTCTCGGCTTCTCGTCTTAAAAAAGCTTACCAGCATTTTGTGGATTCAAGGCTTGATCTTATGGTTTTAAGCACTCAACTTGATCAGCCCGGTTCTTTTGGTCGAATTGTGAGACACCAAGGTGTCCTTCGCGCCATTGTTGAAGTCAAAGATGCCTCTGAAGAAACAAAAAAAATTAAAGAGGTGAATACCGGTATCTATTTTGTGACTCGCGATGCCCTAGAAAAGTATCTTCCCCAAGTTCAGCCCAACAATCAGCAGGGCGAGTACTATTTGACCGATGTGATTTCTTTGATGATCGAGTCCGGCGAAAAAGTTGAAGCTGTACTCACTGACCCATCAATGGGTTTTGGCGTAAACACACAAAAAGAATTGGCACTAGCCACTAAAGCCATTTTTCGCGAGAAAGCTTTTCAACTTCTTGATCAAGGGGTCATCATTATTGATCCTGAAAATTGTTACATCGAAGAAACGGTGCAAGTGGGTTCTGGATCCATTCTTTATCCCGGTTGTTATCTTAAAGGTAAAACCGTTCTTGGACCATTTTGTGTGGTCGAACCCCAGGCCTACATTCAAGACTCTGTGATTGGTCAAAGTGTTCAAGTTAGGGCGGGTTCTTATCTCGAAAAAGCTAAAGTCGGTGATCAAGTTATTCTTGGACCTTATGCTCGCATCAGGCCAGACACTGTCATCGGTAACGAAGCTCGAATTGGGAATTTTGTTGAACTTAAAAATGTAAAGTTTGGTGCAAAATCTAAAGCCAACCATCTGACCTATCTTGGTGATGCCGAAGTGGGTGAGGATAGCAATATTGGCTGCGGAGTGATCACATGCAATTACGCCGCTGACAAGAAAAAATATTTTACTCAGATTGGCAGTCGTGTGTTTGTGGGTAGTGATTCTCAGTTGGTGGCTCCTGTTGTTATCGAAGATGATTCCATCATTGCTTCGGGCTCTACCATTAATCAAAAAGTTCCTAAAAATTCTTTGGCCATTGCACGAGCCAAGCAAGTGAATAAAGAAGGCTATGCCGAAAAATTTAGAGGTAAAAAGTAATGTGTGGAATAGTTGGTTACTATGGCGATAAGGTTGCAAAAAATATTCTTCTTAATGGTCTTAAAAAACTAGAATACCGTGGCTATGACAGCGCGGGTGTTGCTATTTATGATCAAGATAGCTTTAAAGTTCACCGAGCCGCCGGAAAGCTTTCTGGACTTGAAGAAAAAATATCTAAAATTTCTTTTAAAGGTAAAATCGGTATCGGTCACACCCGTTGGGCCACTCACGGTATGCCCACAGAAGGCAATGCCCACCCCCATCGCGTCGATGGTGTTAGTCTCGTACAAAATGGCATCATCGAAAACTATGCCGAGATCAAAAAAGAACTTTTGCTTGAGGGTGCAACTTTTCAATCACAAACTGACACAGAAGTTTTAACTCACTTGATTGCGCGACAACTTAAAGTCAGCTCTAATATATTAGAAGCTGTCAAAGATGTGCTTCCAAAAATTCGCGGTGCTTACGCCATTTTAGTGGTCAGCGAAAACGAACCTGATACCATTATTGCTGTTAAAGTGGGGCCACCACTTTTACTGGGTGTCGGAGAGAAAGAAATCTTTTTAGCATCGGATATCCAGGCCTTCATCGAAGAAACTTCGAAAGTGGTTTATCTGGATGATTATCAAATTGTAAAAGTCAAAGGCAGTGAGTTTGAGATTTATGATCTTAATGGCAATTCTATAAAACCAAAAATTGAAACAGTAGACGTGTCGGTGGCGACGTCTGACAAAAAAGGTTTCAAACACTATATGCTCAAAGAAATGTTTGAGCAGCCACGTGCTGTGGCTTCAGCCCTTGCTCCGTATATAAATCTTGAAAAAAAATCCATTGATTTCTCTCAGCTGGGTATGGATTTAACGGCCACTGATCCAGCGGCTCTTAAAAAGCTCAGCGAAGTGAATAAAATATATATCGTCGCCTGCGGCACAAGTTTCTATGCGGCCGTTTACGCCAAATATCTTTTCGAGCAAATTGCTAAGGTTTCTGTCGAGGTGGATGTGGCCAGTGAATTTAGATACCGCGAGCCCGTTGTCGAAAATAATTCGGCCACTTTATTTATTTCTCAAAGCGGAGAAACGGCTGACACATTGGCGGCTTTAAGACTTGTTAAAGAGCGCGGTCTGTTGACATTAAGCCTTTGCAACACCAAAAGATCCACCATTGACCGAGAGTCTGACCTTCATCTTTATATGCACTCTGGTGTTGAAGTGGGTGTTGCAAGTACTAAGGCCTTCTTAAGTACACTTGCCGTTCTCAATGTCTTGGCCATTTACTTAGCCAGTGACCGAAACGAAATGACTTTAAAAGAACAAACCCATGCTGTGGAATCACTGTTGTCTTTACCCAGTCTTATGGAAGGCGTTCTTGCCTACGATACTTTTTTTCGACAAGCCGCCGAGACTCTTAAAGATTATAAAGGCTTTCTTTACCTTGGCCGGGGCCACAGTTACCCCATTGCTCTTGAAGGAGCCTTAAAACTCAAAGAGCTCGCTTACATGCACGCCGAAGGCTATGCCGCTGGCGAAATGAAACACGGTCCTTTGGCTCTCATTGATCCCAAAATGATTATTGTGGTTATTTGCCCTCAGGATAAATACTACGAAAAAACAATGAGCAATCTTGAAGAGGCCAAAGCTCGTGGGGGAGTCATTATTTCTATTGGTACAGGGGATGATCAAGCCCTTGAGGCTATCAGTGAACACTATCTGGCCATACCCGATTCACCGTGGATGCTTAGTGGACTTCTTTCTGTGATTCCGGTTCAGCTTCTTGCTTATCATTTGGCCGATGCCCTTGGACATGATGTTGATCAGCCCAGAAATTTAGCGAAATCAGTAACTGTCGAGTAATTTTTTTTTATTTTAAAATAGATTCTATTGGCTTAATAGTTGATTGGCCATGGTCTCTATAAAGGGCGTGGTTTGAGGTCTCTGGGGTAATGTTTCAGACCATTGATTAAAAGAAAGCCGAGCCCGTTTCACAATCATATCTCGCTTGTCCCTTTTGCTATATCTTTTTTCAAGCGGCGGAAACAAACCTAGATTCACATTGGTGGGCTGAAAGATTTCTTTTTTCTCGCCAATCAAAGCGTGAAGAATGGCCCCTAGCGAAGTTTCTCTGGGTGGTGGTGTAAACGGAACACCTGATAACTGTTCATTTATAAAATAAGCAGTGAGAAGGCCAATACATGTGCTTTCAAAATAACCTTCAACACCTGTGATTTGTCCTGCAAAAAAAAGTTGTGGATCTTTTTGGCTCGATAGATTTGAAGAAAGTTTCATGCTTGAGTTGATATACATATTACGATGGATGCTACCGAGTTTTAAAAATTCGGCATTTTCAAGCCCCGGTATCATCTGAAAAATTCTTTTTTGTTCGAAGTATTTAAGTTTGGTTTGAAATCCAACCAGGTTGTAAGAAGTCCCTTCAGCATTTTCTTTTCTCAATTGGACAACGGCATAAACACGCTCACCGGTGTGAGCATTGGTCAGTCCCTTTGGGGAAAGTGGTCCAAATCTAGGGGTTTGATCACCTCGACGAACCATTTCTTCGATAGGCATGCAGCCTTCAAAAAAGGGTGTGTCTTTTTCAAAATCTTTGGCTTCATTTTTTTCGGCTTTTTTAATTTCTTCGATAAAATTAAAGTACTGCTCTTGGCTCATAGGGCAATTGATGTAATCACCAGTCCCTTTGCCAAAGCGGTCCCCAACCCAAGCAATATTAAGATCAATGGTATCGGCGTCAACAATGGGGGCTATGGCATCGAAAAAATAAAGAAATTCATCATTAAAATGTTTGAGTAAGGATTGAGAAAGAGCGTCGCTTGTCAGTGGCCCTGTTGCAATAATGGCTGGTCGAGGAATTTGATCAAGGTCTGTCACTTCTTCTGGTCTGATCCTAATACGGGGATGATTTTGAATACGATCAGTCAGAGTCTGAGAAAAAATTTGGCGATCAATACCCAGGGCCTGACCCGCAGGGACCCGAGCTGTTCTTGCAGCATCCAAAATAAAAGAACCCATTTTTTCGGCTTCCCATTTGAGCTGGCCTGAAACGGAATGCTGAGCCACACTTCCAAAAGAGTTAGAGCAAACCAGTTCTGCA
>CAYMBT010000189.1:0-5492 GCA_964388755.1 uncultured Pseudobdellovibrionaceae bacterium
ACAGTCAGCATTGTTTCCGGGTCTTTGTAGAGATCAGAATTTGGAAAATAATAAAAAAATTATGAAAGCACTATTTCTTGGGGAAGCTCGTGGATATTGTAATTATTGGCCATCGAGTAACCGTAAGCTCCAGCATCAGCTATGGCTAAGAATTCGGACTGATAAACTTCTTTCATCGGGCGGTTTTTGGCCAGAAAGTCTGTGGACTCGCAGATGGGACCAACGATGTCGTAAACTTTGTTGGATCGTTTATCGTTCAAACTTAAGGGTAAAATATTGTGGTAAGCTTGGTAAAGGGCTGGTCTCATCAGGTGGTGCATGCCCGTATTAACGATCACAAATGTTTTGTAGGGTGATTGTTTAATGTACTCGATCTGACAAAGTAAAGCTCCACTACGCCCGACAAGCACCCGTCCTGGTTCAATCAAGACTTCGCCCTGGTAATCTTTTAAAGCTTGGCAAACAATTTTGCCGTAGTCTTGAATGGTTTTAAAATCTTTTTCTTCGTCCATTGATGTGTAATGAATTCCAACACCGCCACCGATATCAAGGCTTTGCATTTGGTAACCACTGTTTTCAATTTCGTTATAAAGTGTCAGCAATTTCTTAAGGGCTTCATCCATTGATAATAGATCTAGAAGTTGCGAGCCGATATGCATGGTCAGACCGCGAAGTTGAATAGAGCTAGAGAATTGCTCAAGGATTTTTAAAAGCTCAGGTAAAAAACTTCGATCCATTCCAAATTTATTTTCGCTCATACCAGTAGTGATATAGGGATGGGTGATGGGATTGACCTCGGGATTCATCCTTAGAGCCACCGGTGTTTTTTTGTTTTTAAGTTGCGAGATTTCGCCAATACGAATAAGCTCTTGGGGGGATTCAACGTTGATTTGTTTAATCCCTTGATCAATAGCAAATTCTAATTCTTCTTTTGATTTAGCGACTCCAGAAAAAATCACATCTTGGGGTAAAAATCCGTTTTTAAGTGCCACTTTCATCTCGCCCATGGATACAACATCCACTTGAGAACCCATGGATTTCATTTTTTTAAGAATCTGGTTATTAGAGTTAGCTTTAAGAGCGTAATGAACAGAGAGTGTTTTTAATGAAGATAAACTGTCCGTTAACTTTTTATAACGTGTCTCGATGTTACTGAGATCATAAACGTAACAAGCGTGTCCATTGTTCTCTTGGATGATAGACAGCAAATCCCCTTTGCTACCAAGAAAAAGTCGACCTTGCTTGTAGTTAAGACTCATTGACTCAGACCTGCTAATTTAAACTCTGCATGGAGACTGTTAGCGGCTTGTTCGAGCTGAGTTTTTTCGATGACAGCAGAAATTTTAATATCAGAGGTTGTCACAAGACGAATGGGAATATTGTCTTTAGCGAGGGCTGAAAAGAATCGAGCGGCAACACCATATTGATTTTGCATCCCCACACCCACAGCTGAAAGTTTAGCCATATCAAAAATCACTTCGATCTGTGTGTCAGAACTGACATGTTCAGTGATTATTTTTCGCGCCACTTCGGTATCATCCGAGTGAACAGAGAAAGCCAGTCGTTGACCCTGGGGGCTTTGGCTTTGGGTAATGATGTCAACCACCACACCACTTTCTGCAAGCTTCGTAAAAAGTTTTGCGAGAAAGTCAGACGTGTCTGGTGTGGGAAAGAGTTTAAATACTGTCGTGTTTGGATCGTGAGTAATGGCTGTGACGACCGGTTTTTCCATGGTTTCTCCTTGTGAAATAACCCAAGTTCCTTCTTTTTTCTCGAAAGTGGATCGCAAATGAATTTTAACATTAAATTTTGAAGCCAGCTCTACAGAACGGGCATGGAGAACTTTTGAACCAAGGGAAGCCATCTCCATCATCTCGTCAAAGTAGACTTGTTTAAGGGGTTGAGCCGATGGCACTAACCTGGGGTCGGCTGTAAAAATAGCTGGGACATCGGTATAGATTTCGCAAACTTCATTTTTAAGGGCCGCTGCAATGGCGACTGCGGTTGTGTCTGATCCGCCTCGGCCAAGGGTAGTGATATTTTCGTTGGGATCGATCCCTTGAAAGCCGGCCACCACGGGGATGATGTTATCGTCAATCAAGCTAAAAAGTAAATCGGTGCGGATGGATTGGATCGAGGCTTTGCTCGGCAGAGCATCGGTCATGATACCCAACTGAAAAGCTAACAGCGGTCGCGCTTTATATCCTCTTTTATGAAGAGCCATGGCTAGCAAGGCAATTGATACCTGCTCGCCCGAGGCTAATAACATATCGTAGGCCGGAGAGCGATCATGGGGAGCAATCTGGTGAGCCAAAGAAATCAAGCGATTAGTTTCGCCCGACATAGCTGAGGCCACAAGAATGGGCTTCTCGCCTTTAAGCTTAATGTCTTCGATCACACGATCGGCAACAGCTTCGATACGTTCTAATGTTCCAAGGGATGTTCCACCAAATTTTTTGACAATGATCATAGCGAGTGCAATCTAGCCATATACAGCCAAAATGTCTAGAACCTATATCGTAATTCGTCACCTGATCCAAATCGGTTGTTTTATTGCGTAACAACGCAACTTTACATTTATGGGAGCACAACGTAGTTAAGCTTTGGATCAATATTCACCTGATCTCTGGGGGTTTTTCTTATGACAAAATGGATTTTTATCGCTCTTTTTATAATTGTTGGTTGCGACAAGGCTCAAGAAAAACAAACCTACTCTTCGTTTATGACCGAAAACCCTAGCCCACCCCAAGCCGTCCCCTACGCCATGGACTCTTCCCCCATACTCATCGAAAATGTTAAAATCATGACAGCCACTGGGACCACTTATCAAAAGGCCCATTTACTGATGTTTAAGGGGCTCATTCAAAAAGTCAGCGAAGAAAAAATAACTCCGCCAGAGAATACAAAAATCATTGATGCCACTGGCATGACCATGACCCCAGGCCTGATTGATGTTCACTCACATATGGGGGTTTATCCTTCACCCGGTGTGGATGCCCATCAAGACGGCAACGAAATGGGTCGTTTTATTACGGCTGAAGTTTCAGCAGAACATGCTTTTTGGCCGCAAGATCCTGATCTTTGGCGCGCCCTTGATGGCGGGATCACCACCATTCAAGTTTTACCGGGCTCTGGAAATCTGATCGGCGGAAGATCTTTTACCGCGAAACTGATCCCCCAACTGAGTGCGCGAGAAATGAAATTTGAAGGAGCACCCCAAGGTTTAAAAATGGCTTGCGGAGAAAATCCAAAAAGATCTTATCGCGACAAGGGTCTTATGACTCGTATGGGGAATATGGCCCAGTACCGAAAAGCTTTTCAAGAGGCTTTAGAATATAAAAGAGAGTGGGCAGAGTATCGCAACAAAAAAAATAAAAATCCTAAAATCCCTAAAAGAAATTTTGTCTCTGAAACTTTAATGCAAGTGATGGATGGACAAATCCTTATCCACTTTCACTGTTACCGAGCCGATGACATCAGTGCCATTTTAGATTTAGCCCAAGAGTTTGGCTTTAAAATTCACACGATTCACCATGGACTTGAAGCCTACAAAGTGGCCGAGCGTTTAGCTAAAGAGGATGTGGGTGTCGCAACCTGGGCTGACTGGTGGGGATTTAAAGCCGAAGCTTATGACGGCATCCCCTATAACATGGCATTGATTGAAAAAAGTGGTGGTAAAGCCATCATCCATTCTGATTCGGCCAACGAAATTCGATTTTTAAATATCGAAGCCGCTAAAGCTTTAATATCGGCCCAAAAGCTAGGACTTGATTTTTCTGAAGAGCAAGCTCTGGCTTGGGTCACTAAAAATGCAGCTTGGTCATTAGGTGTCTCTGATAAAATCGGAACCATCGAAGAGGGTAAAATGGCTGACCTTGTTTTATGGGATGGTCACCCGTTTTCTATCGCCACAAAAACCAATATGGTTTTTATTAATGGCCAGCTGATGCTGGATCGAAGAAATAAAATTATTCCGCAAAGTGATTTTGAAGTGGGCTTTGAAACCTCAGTTTTTAATGACGGTAGAGATTTTTTAGATTCTAGTGAAGACCCATCTAACTCACCCGTTGAAGAGCAGGCTTCTGCAACTGGTGAAAATTTATTTTCATTGCCAGAATCTTTAACAGCGGATCAATTGACAATAAAAAATCCAGAAAATTTAAAAAACGGATTAATCATTGAAAACACCAAAGCCTTTATCGATGGTTCTTGGCAGGATCAACAAAGTGTTGTGCTTAAAAACGAAAAAATCTTGGCCGTTAATCCAAAATCAGATCTGTACTCAGACTTTGCCCGTCTTGATGCCCAAGGCCATTGGCTGAGCCCTGGACTGATCGAGACGAGTTCACAGCTTGGACTTTTTGAAATCTCTTTAGACTCTCGGGCCCAAGATATATTTTCATCCTCTCCCCGTCCCACACCCAGTTATCAGGCCATAGATGCTTTGAATCCCCAAAATATCCGTATCCCTATTCATCGCGAAGAGGGTGTGACTACTGTGATATCATCTCTCGATGGTGATATTGCTGCAGGCATGGGCGTGGTTTTTGATTTGGACTCAAAAAATCCAGACGCTAGATCCTCGGCCCTTTTTGGTTCCCTTGAAAAGAAAGGTTGGGGGCAAGGGCCCAAAAAAACCAGATCTGCCTTATGGGCTCAGTTAAGAACTTTAACCAGTGAGACCGCTTATTACCTTAAAAATCAAAAAGCTTTTTTAAGTGGTAACACTCACCGTTTTACTTTTGAACTTTCAGAGCTTAAAGCTTTTTCGTCTGTCTTAAAAGGTGAAGTGCCATGGGTGATCGAAGCCCATAGGGCTGATGATCTTAAAAAAATAATAGCTCTGCAAAAAAAACTTAAAAGCGAAGGTCATAAACTTCGCATAATTATTCGAGGCGGATCAGATTCTTGGATGGTGGCTGATGAACTCAAAGCAAATGGTATCGCGGTCATGGTGATCCCCACAGATCAAACCCCCACTGATTTTAACAAAGTCCATGCTCGTTTTGATCTTGCAACGGTTTTAAATAATAAAGGTGTGGATTTAGTGATCTCCGCCAGCGATTCAAATGGGGGTGCCCGCCTTCGTCAAGAGGCTGGTGTGGCCCATCGCTATGGTCTAAACCCCAACGAGGCCCTTTTAGCGATCACAAAGACGCCTGCGCGGCTGTTTAATTTGGATTCTGGCGAAATTTCGATCAACAAAAAAGCCAATTTGATCCTTTGGAATGGCTCTCCCTTAGAGCCCACTTCCAGAGTCGAAAAGCTATGGATTAAGGGGAAAGAGATGAGCCTTGATCATCGCCAAAAGGTTTTAGCAATCAAATACTTAAACCCATAAGCTCATTAAGCCATTTAATCAGGCATGATGAGCCCCATAAAAATTCTGACCACGTTGACTTATTAAAATCCAAGGCCTACATTGCCTCTTTCTACTCTGTCGCGGGGTGGAGCAGTCTGGTAGCTCGTCGGGCTCATAACCCGAAGGTCGT